>JBLHJD010000145.1:0-6302 GCA_047618705.1 Luteibaculaceae bacterium | reverse complement strand
ATTAAAAAAAGACAATCTCATCCCGTGGACTTCGGCATTATTTTAAGACGTAAACTCAACTGGCCCAAAATGAATTTAGCACCTAAAATACCATCTCACATTTAAAACCTCCCCTCTTGAGAGGGGCCGGGGGTGTGTAAACAAAGTTGTTTTGTACTTTGTGCTTGTATAAAAATGAATGTAATTATGGTGTTTCGGATTAGAAAAGATTTGCGTCCAAACACACCCCTAAGTCCCCTCTCAAGAGGGGACTCAATCCTCTGGGTGTTTAATTTCCTTAAAAGCAAATGGTGGAATATTTGTGGTAAAATTAGATTTCCAAAAAAGAAAATTTCCTCTGGTAATACCCGGCCTTATTTTAAAAAGGTCATTTGTTCCAAAAGGGAGGCGCGCGGGGATTGCGCAAGCAACCCTTAAGATGAAGAATGGGATAGATGAGGATAATGATTTCCGCAGAATAAGTTATAAAAAAAACCTTTAGTCCCTCGCGCTTGGGTTGCGCGGTAGGCCTTGCTTTTGGCTGACAAATTGGTTTTTAAAATCAAGCCTAGCTAGTTCGACTATGCTCACCACAGGTTTTTTCGTTCTTTTTCAGCGATGGAAAAAGGACAAGACTATATTGAGGAAAGCAATCTCCAATTGCCCAAGATTTAATTTACTCCATAATACCCCACTGCACAAGGCAAAAAGAAAAATTCCAAATACTCTTTAGAAAAGACTCAAGGTTATTAGAAGCAACGGCCCCGTGCGGCTGGTTCCCGGCCTTATTTTAAAAAGCTCATTTGTCCCATAAGCAAGGCGCGGGCAGGCGGCGAAAGATGATTTCCGCCTAAGAAGTTGTAAAAGGGGGCCAAATTCAATCGCGCTTGGGTTGCGCGGAAGGCCTTGCTTTTGGCTGACAAATTGCGTTTTTAAAATCAAGCCTAGCTGGTTCGAGTAACCTCACCAAAGGTCTTTTCTTTCTCGTATGCTAGAATTATCTAAGTTTCTTTTTTTTATTAAAAGGCAAGAAACGAATTAAAATAAACTACTTACTTGCAAAGTAATCTCGTATTTAAATTCTTGAACTAGATAAAAATAAAAATTTATTTTTAAGTTAGCCTTACCTTTTATAAAAAACCATAATATGAACCTTACAATAGGATCCCCATCCTTCCGGGTAAGTGGATTTTCAATTATTCTTTTATTTTTTCTGTTGCAGTTTCCCTTATTGAAAATGGCCAATGGACAAGAGAAAATTCAATCAAACGTTAATATAACGAGCCCTGTGGATTATTCCTGGGTAAAACCGGGTGAAACAATTAATATTAAATGGGATGACCATCCAAACAGTACCGATTATTATGTAACAATTAAGTATCCTAATCCAAACGGCGAATTTTTGTCTACAGATGAAAAATATATTAATAATAAAACTGAATATTCCTGGAAAGTTCCTTGTGAGACTCCTTATAGTATATGCGGTAATCTTGGTTATCTAACAGATTATAGCATTGTTATTATGGTTCGTCCTCAACATCGAACCGAGAGTGGGCATGCTGGTAGTATCACTTTAAAATGTGTTGACACAGATTTAGACGTGCCCGCATTTACTGAATCTCCAGTACATTTCATTTGCGGTAATCAATTTACTCCAAAGGTAGAATTAGATGAGGCCCGTGACAACGGGTTAAGTTGTTGGAGGGATGATATTCAAGGTTTAAGCAGGGAATATTTAAACGAAAATAGGGCTGTTAAGTGGTATTGGTCTTTGGAGGATCAAGACCAAGGGACAAATGTAAAAAGTACCAGTAGAGTTTACGATGGCGGAGTCCCTAATACCGCTGATAAACAATTGTATTTCACCACTCTGAATTATGATGAAAATTGCCCAAACAGATATAAACCAGTAGCTGGTCTAGCCATTGTGAATCCAATTGAAATTCCAGATTTCACGCCTTACCCTTTTATTAATTCTTTTCGTGATTTAAATGGAAACTATAGTATAAATAGTACCGAGGAATTTATTTGCGTAGACGATGAGTTTAAATGCCAAGTTCCAACAACTTATTTAGACTTGCCATACGAGGTAAATATTAAAACCATAATTCCTAATTTTCCATTTGATGGAACTGTGAAATTTCAATATTGTGCAATTGCGGAAGATGGTGAAACAATGCAATCAATTGACAATATTCATGGCGCGGAGAAAGTTTTGGTGAACCAAAGTTTGGATAGATATTTTAGAATTTGTGAAACCGATATTAATGCAGATGCAAAATTTCGAAATTTTTCTTGGACAAGTGAAGTTATACTTGAAGATTCTAAAACAAATTTAGGGCCCAGTTGCTCGTCAAATCGTGAATTCGGTGTGTTCTTATTAAACACCTTAGCAATCCCAGACTTTCCTGTAATAGTTAGCCCTGCCGACATTTGTGCATTGGCAAAGTTTTTAGTAGGACAAGCTTTACCAGATTTAACATCAAACGTTGGATGTGGATTGGAAGACTGGGATAAGAATCTAATTTTAAAACCCAGTAATTTTGACCTAACAGAATTCAAAATTGACGATAAAACTTACCTATCTCCTGTAGGTTATTTGATTCCAAATTTGACAATGGCAGGGTTAAAAGATATTAATGCTTTTTTTAATATTTTTTGGAACTTTAAATGGTATAATTCAAATGGAGATATAATTGAAAGTGAATTATTTATTGAAAAAAACAAAATTAGACCATCTGAAAATTCAATCAGGTTTGTCACATCAAATAAAGAAAGTTCCGTAGTTGCTGAAAAATCTTTTACACTTGCCAAAAGTGGGCTTCAGATTTTCCCCAATCCTTCTAGAGGAAATTTAACAATAACTGGTGCCAATGATTCAAGAATAGATAAAATTTCAATTTATTCATTATCAGGTGTGGTTATTTCTGAAGTGTTTAAACCCGTTTTCCCTTTTAAAATGGAAGTGCATAACTTACCAAGTTCCGTCTATACGATTGAAACAATCTTCGAAAATGGGGAAAGGGTTTCTAATATGTTTATTAAAAATTAATTGATGAAAAAGTTAATAATTATTGCATTATTTATCCCATTAGGATTGTTTGCCCAATGGCAAGACCAATCTCCTCCATTAAACTCTGTGGCTTCTTTTAAAACAATCATTGATAATTTAGAAGACGATATTTGGTTATTTGCTGATAACGTAGGTCCCTTTCATTTTAATTCATTGGATTCATCCTGGATTCCCAAATCGGAGGGTTTACATGAATTGGTTAATTCAGAAGGCTTTTTTTCGTCCTTAGATGCTTCCCAATTGTTAGTCAATTCCTTTGGAACTATGGTGATGATTAATGGTCGCCTGCCACTTTTCTATGATGGAGATAAATGGATTAAAGTTGTGGATGGGCTACCAAGAGATTCCTTATTTAATAAGCAGATTTTCAAATTTAAATCTGATGTATATCTAATAAATGGAAACTTAAGTAATTCATGGGTCTATAAGTATGCTCCGTCTGAAAGGAAATGGGATTTATTTAAAATGAACAACTTTCCTTTTCCAGAGGAAATAAAAAGCGGTGAAAATTGGGTTGTTTTTGAGAATAAAAATACGGTTTATTGGAGTACAGATTTGGTTAATTTTGAAATTAGTGAATCTACACCCATAGATGGAAACGAGGTGGCAGGCTTTGTTTCTGACGGAGAAAGTTTATTTCAAATAATGATTTTTCAGGGGTTCTTTCCAAATATTTATGAATTGAAAAGAGGCTCAACATTATGGGAACGAAAATCAGAAGATCCTACAACTGGTTATAGAGAATTAACCCTTATTGATTCTACTTTTTTTGTAATGCGCGCTGAAAATCAAGAGCCACTTCAATGGAAGCTTTCGTTTTCTCAAAACTCATCGTTAAACTGGGATTCCATTTCTATAAGTTCATTACCAGGACATTTTATTGCTGGTGGGATATCGTATAATGACTCTTCTATAATTTTTATTGTTTATGGAATTGGCCCAGTGATTTACAACAAAAAATCTAGGGAGTTTAATCAAATCACCAAAAATATAAATGCAGCCTATCATTCATTTATTGAGACAGATAGGGTCGGAAACCTATATACTTATAGTTACCCTTTAGGTTTGAATGTCCTACGAAAAGGTAGGATTGAGTGGGAGGCGATAAAATTCCCATTTAATCACCTTATAAGTAATATGGATTTTAAAGCCGAGGACTCCCTTATCTGGGTTAGAATTGCCTATTCCCCATACCACGATATTGATTTAGAGCATTATGTTTCTTCGGATAATGGGGTGACATGGAGAAAATTGGATATAAGCTTTATTAATGATTTCAGAAAGAAAAGGTTTGAATTTAGTGGGCAAATTGGAGATTCGTTATATTTTTATGATCCCGTTGATCAAGACATTTATTTATCAAAAGATAAAGCAGTTTCATTTGAAATAGACTCAACGTTTTTTCCAATTAAATATAAATATGGTTTTGAAATTGTAAAGTGGAAAAATCAATATTTTTCAAATGGATTTGCCGGAGAGGGATTTGTTTTTAGGCTGGAGAACGGGAGTTGGAAAGAGTACACTCAAAATTTATCATCGTTTCTTTCCATAGGATCTTTAATCAGTAATGAGGCATACTTAATTTTTAAATCTACTGATTCAGTTTATCGTAATAGTGATGATGGAAATGGCTGGGTGTCTTATCCGTTGAAAGAGAGTTCGTTAAAGTTAAAAGGGATTGGAGATTCCTTAATTTTCGCATTAGATTACTCAAGATATCATGTGTTTCTTAGCAGGGATTTTGGGGAGTCATTTAAGAAATTGGATCAAGGACTAAGTTTATTTTACCGTGCTACGGATATAACAATAACGGATGATGGAACCCTTTGGTTATCTACGTTTAATGATGGATTATATTCCGGAAAACTTGAAGGTATTGCTACTCAAGTATCAAAAAATGAGATAGAACAAAACATACTCATTTATCCCAACCCCACAAACGGATTGTTTTCGATACAATTAAGCGAAGACAATAATACGGGTGTATTTAAAATTTATAACTTAAATGGTGCTTTGGTGAGGTCGGAAGAAGTTGCTGGTGAAACCCTTATTCAACTGGACATAAACAACCATCCCAAAGGAATTTACTTCCTTACATTTTCAAATGAAAAGGGGAGTGTTTCGGCTAAAATTATAAAGAACTAAAATGGTTTTGTCCTTTCGGCCATTCCAGATTAAATGAAGTGCAAGAGTGTAAGAGTAAAAAAGTGCAAAAGGGGTTTTTGGCCCGCCTCTATGAGTCGGACAAGCCACGCCTACTTGTGTCGGACAGGCTTCGTCATTTTTGCCCCACCTTCTTCGGGTCGGGCTAGCCTGTTGATATTCCAAATTAGAACAAAAATCTCATCCTTTACAATCCGGCCTTATTTTAAAAAGCTCATTTGCCCCAAAAGCAAGGCGTGGGAGGACGGCGTTAGCAACCCTTAAGATGAAGAGTGGGATGGAGGAGGGTGATAATTTCCGCAGAATAAGTTATAAAAAAACCTTTAATCTATCGCGCTTGGGTTGCGCGGGAAGCCTTGCTTTTGGCTGACAAATTGCGTTTTAAAATCAAGCTTGATGGTTCGAGTGGCCTCACCACAGGCCTTTTCTTTCTTTTGGATCAAGCCAAAAGGAAAAAAACCATGTTGAGGAGCAGAATTTCATCTGGTCCAAAAGATCCTCATATCTCCAATCCCCTCACCACTTAAAAAAACAACTCCCCTTACTTTATTAAGAGAAAGGAAAAAAAACATTTTAAAAAACCCCAAATTTTCACCTCCAAAAGTAAACCACTATCTTTGGCGGAATTCGAATTCAAACAGAAACAATAGCAAAATAATATGTTAAAAGGATTTTTCAATCTACCAATTCCTAAGAATGAACCTGTAAAGGATTATGCACCAGGATCTCCAGAAACAATAGCGCTAAAAGCAGCTTTAAAAGAAGCTCGTGCAACTAAAGTTGACATCCCAATGTACATTGGTGGAGAAGAAGTTAGAACCGGCAACACCGAAACTCTTTCTCCTCCGCATGATCATAAACATATTTTAGGTTCATACCATAAAGGAACTGCTGAGCATGTTAATCAAGCGATCAACGCGGCCTTAGCAGCAAAAGAAGATTGGGAAGTAATGGCTTGGGAGCAACGTGCTGCCATTTTCTTGAAAGCCGCTGATCTTTTAGCAGGACCATACAGATATAAAATGAATGCCGCTACAATGTTAGGGCAATCAAAAAATGCATACCAAGCTGAGATTGACGCAGCGTG
>JBLHJD010000144.1:0-6324 GCA_047618705.1 Luteibaculaceae bacterium | reverse complement strand
AAGCCGATTGGACCCCCATAAATAAGGGCTTTTCTTTTATCCATTCCCGCTTTTCTCAATGCGTAGTAGGCCAACGAACTTTCTCTATATGCTCCGTAAGCATGTCCAAACTTGTCCATTTGCAAATACCCCTTAGAGTCATTGTAATAATGAAAAGGAACACGTTCATGATTTTTATACCAGACATTGTTCAAGAAATAAAGACCGGTTAAATAGGCTCCCACGCCTATTCCAATCGCCGTATTCAAGCGCCGTTTGTCAAGGGTATCTGGGAATGAAGTAGTGGACTCGGATTGGGCAACTGCGCTTAAAGAAAGGAAGGTTAATAATCCAATTAAGTAGGGAGTTTTCATAGCTAATTGTTGGTCCTTTTAAAGTTTAGGTTGGTGGTTGTTTTTTTTGCCAATTAAATGCAACGGTTTGCATATTCCCTGGTCCGTGGCTGGATGGAGGAAACCACAATTTAGTATTTTATCTTAATTGATTTTGGTTGTGGGGAGTGGAATTGGGGATATGCTGTGCTGAACAAATGCGGGGGTTTGGCTGCGCTCACCCGGCGTGGTATTTTGAATTTCCACGGCAAATGGTTCGGCCTGCATATTCCGGTGATACTATGCCAATAATTCCGGGGGTCATTGTGCCAGTTGCCCAGAAACCTGAAGCTGTTCTCGCGATATTCCTCGATCTGCCAAAACATTAATTGCGATTTCTCTCAAATGATCTCATCCCCCCATTCACTCCGCTAAACCATTGACAGTCCCGATAGTAATTGGAACTGTCTAGCAAGCTGAGCTCTCCGATAATTATCGGAACACCCTTTTAACCCTATTTAATCCAATGGTGTGGAAATAATTCGTACATTATGATTATCAATAATTTAAAACAACAATGACGGAAAAGGAAATAATTAATAAAAAAATATTGTCGACTATTGATGATATCAAAAATAATTTCCCTGAGCTAGTAAAACACTTGAATGAAAACCCGAATAACATTGAGTTCACGATTGAAAATGGAGTGAGTCTGCAGGATCTTACAGATTATTCCAATTCCTTGTGCCAGTTGCTAGCCAGCTATAAAAAAGATCTAAAATCAACAAAGTAATATGACGATACAAATTAATACAGACAAAACCCTGACGGTAGAAGAAAGAAGCTCCGACTTTTTTTCTTCCCAAATTTCCAAATCGTTGGAAAGATTCGAATCTCACATTACGAGAATAGAAGTTCATTTAAAAAATGAGAATGGAAACAAAGAAGGATTTAAAGATGTTTCATGCCTCTTAGAAGCGAGAATGGAAGGCCGGCAGCCGATTGCCATTACCAATCATGGAGACACGATGGATCTCGCCCTCAGCGGTGCTATTGATAAAATAAAAGCGGCTATTGAAACCATTATTGGAAAAAACAAACAACACTAAAATTTACAAATATGAATACGAATAAACAGCTAGGAATCTGGATGGATCATTCAAACGCAAATTTGATTGATTCAAACACAAAGAATAATCATTCCATCAACTCTGAATTTACTTTTGATACAAAAGAAGAAGCTTTGAGTAAAAGTGAAAGTCTGATGCACAACAAAAGACAGCAAATGCACGACAACTACTACAAAGAAATAGGTGTCGAAATATTAAAATACAATCACGTTCTTTTATTTGGGCCTACCAACGCAAAATTGGAACTGCACAACTTCCTAAACAAGGATTTACATTTTAAGGACATCCAAATCGACATTGAAGCTGCAGATAAAATGACAGAAAATGAAAAAGGGGCATTTGTAGTGAATCATTTTAATCTACAGTAAGTACTCATTATCATCCCTGGTCTTCCCACTGGATTGTGGTAGCAAGCTAAATACTGTGTTTCTTTTTACTCAATTATTGCTTGAGAATGGAGGCATTGGGTGGGTAACTATACTTAAAGCCAGCGCCCAATTTAAATAAGAAATCTGCCTGAGTTAAACCTAGTCCTTTCTTTCTTTGTTTTACACAATGGACTTAATTTGTTGCCTCTTCGATCCCTTTTTGGGTAACATTTCACCCCTCAAAAATCTACATTCCCACCAGACAAAATCAAACCCACTTTTTTGCCTTCGATGGGATGGGCCATTAAACTAGCCAAAGTACTGGCACTACTGGTTTCTACCACCACTTTTAGGCGCGATAAAAGCAGGTTTTGTGCTGCCAATATCTCTTCTTCTGTAACGCACCGGATTTGCAAGTTAAACCCCTGCATTACCGCAAAGTTGCGAACACCAACTAAAGTGCGCAATCCATCTGCACAGGTATGGGGGGTTTGCTGGGTAATCCGCTCACCTTCCAATAATCCCCGGTAAGCATCATTGGCATTCACTGGTTCTGCACCCAAGACCTTTACCTGGGTATCCTTACACGCCATCAACGTTCCAGAAATAAGTCCACCACCACCAACTGGGGCAATAATGTAATCTAGGTCTGGAACCTCTTCCAAAAGCTCTAAAGCAGCCGTTCCCTGTCCTGCCATAATGTCCCAATCGTCGTACGGATGAAAGGGAGTTAACTGCAATTTGTCCACCAAATTAGCCAAGGTTGATTCCCGTGCTTCTATGGTCGATTCGCACAAGTGTACTGTGGCTCCATACCCCTTTACCGCAGCAATTTTTACCTGGGGCGAATTTTCCGGCATCACAATGTGCGTTTCCAGTCCCGCTTGTTTCCCGGCAATGGCAATGGCTTGAGCAAAATTCCCGGAAGAATGGGTTCCAATTTTGGTGATTTCTCCCTGTTGCATTTGCTGATGCAAAGCCCACAAAGCACCTCTAATTTTAAACGATCCTCCCCGCTGAAAAGGTTCCGCCTTAAAAAAGAGTTCACTCCCAAAATGGGTGTTGAGTAAGGAAGAACTCAACACCGGAGTGCGGTGAATTTTTCCTTTTAAAAACTCATTAACTATTTTAAAATCAGGTATTTGAATATCCACTATTGAATGTTTAGTCCATGAAATGCCTGGGTCACGTTATCGACCTGAACTTCATGCATTTGCCAGTCTTGAATGATGGAATAATCCGCCATTCCCCGCATTCCGTAGAGCGATATTTTCAGACCGTTGTTGATCATTAATCGAACGCCGTTTTTGGACACGACATTAAAATCCAGCTCCATTCCATAGGGAAGTCGGGCTTTGAAATAATCGTTAACCAAATCGAGTTGATTGGAGGTTAACCAGGTCCGTTCTGGGTATTTGTCGCGCAAGCGGATGTAGTTCTCCCAACTGCTGAGCGAAAAGCTGAACTGGGGGGGGAAATCGCGCTGTAAAAAAGCCTCGAAACAAAAGCTGGTATCCGCTTTGAGCTGAACCCTTATTTTCCTATCGGGGTGCGCATTCGACAAGCTAATGAGTTGATCGAGTGTTACAATGGGGGAAAAATCACTTTTCGGCTTTTGGTATTGCACTTCCTGAAGTTCAGCCGTGGTCATTTGCCACAAAACCCGATTTACATCACAAAAATACTGGAGGTTATTGTCGTGGTACAACCACATTTGGGTATCTCTAGAACATTGGACATCCACCTCTATTCCATCAATGGCCGGATTTCCCATGCCTTTTTCAATGGCCGGAAGGGAATTGGGAGGAAAAGGATTAATGTCGGAATAAAACCCACTGCCACCATGGGCTAGGATATCTATTTCAAGGGTTTTGCTTTTATTAGAGCAGGCAGCGAAAACAAATAAGCAACAGAAAAGGAAAAGCCTGAATTCCATAGGGTTATACTCTTAATTTCGCTAAAGTACTCATATCTATTGGTTCCGGAACCGCCCAAGAAATGGTTTTTAAACACCCACTGATTGCAGGTATATGAAAAGCCATACCCCAAGAGCACTTCAAAAATTTCGCTCCTTTCAATCCGATTAAATACGGCTGTTCCAGCAATACTTACATCGGCCGAAAAGCCTTTAGCAATGGGAAAAGCCCGACTGGCTCCAAGCATAAAACCTTTAGGACCTCGCTGTACAAAGGACCGCGATACGTCCTGCATTAGCCCTGCCTTATACCATGTGTTCTTGGGTTGATACCCCAGAGCCAAGATTCCGTTAAACGAAAAATTGGCCCGGTACCCAATGAGTTCCACCTGCCACGGGTGCTGCGCTTTACATGGCTGCTGCAGAACCATTAAAACTCCAATTATACCAACAATCCATTTTCCCTTCATCATAATCCTGCGAATATCTTAAATTCACAGCAAAGCAAATACCAACAATGGGTCGATTTATTTTTTTGGGGATTGTTTTCCTGATTCTCTTGAGTGTAGAATTCCTCTGTTTCCGTAGTTTGAACCGGGTGATTTCCATTAAATGGAAATTAATTTCTAGCCTTATTTATTGGATTACCACAGGCCTAGCCTATGCTGTAGTCCTGTATTCCATCATCAAATACCCCGAATTTCAACTTCGGAGGGAATATTCCCTGATGTCCTTCTCTTTTGGTTTGGTGCTTATTTTGCTCATTCCAAAATTGGTGATCGCCTTATTTTACGCGGTTGATTTTGTAGCCCTCAAAACCTTTGTTCCTAAAGAATTCCAGAATAGCCGACGCCGATTTATAGCAACCATTGGTTGGATATTGGCAGCCATTCCTTTTCTGTCCATTTTTTGGGGAATGTGGAAAGGAAAATACAGTTTCCGCTTCGAAAAACACAGCATTCCTATTTCTGAAGAGGCAGAAACAAACCCCATTTACGTGGTTCAAATATCGGATGCTCACCTGGGTTCTTTTCCCAAAGACGCTCCCATTCCGGAAATAATGGACAGGATCAATGAACTTAAGGCAGATGTGATTGTCTTTACTGGAGATTTGGTAAACAACTACGCAGAAGAAGCCGAATACTGGATACCCCACTTCAAAAAGCTTAGCGCCCCACTGGGGAAATTCGCTGTTTTTGGAAACCATGATTATGGCGACTATGGAACCTTTACTTCGGAAGAAGAAAAAGCCCAAAACAAGGTGCGATTAAAGGAAATTAACGCAGAAATGGGCTTCGATTTATTGCTCAACGAAAACCGATTAATCCAAAAAGGCGATCGGGAAATCCAATTGATTGGAATTGAAAACTGGGGACTTCCTCCGTTTCCACAATATGGTAAACTAGATGTGGCAATGGAAGGACTAAAACCAGATGTTCCTTCTATTTTATTGAGCCACGACCCAAGTCATTGGGATGCTCAAGTGTTGGGTAAAACGAATATCCCGCTGGCTTTGGCTGGGCATACCCACGGAATGCAATTTGGACTTCGGATTGGAAACTGGCAATGGTCGCCTGTGAAATACCGCTACCCCCGTTGGGCTGGAAGGTACACCGAAGGCAATCAGACTTTATATGTAAACAGAGGTTTCGGGTACCTCGGCTTTCCAGGCCGGGTTGGGATGCCTCCAGAAATTACGGTGCTAGCTGTTTAACCTAACTACCATGAAAAAAATGAACAAGGCAGTCACTGCCGCAATACTAATCCCTGCTATGATGGCATGTAATGCCTCCAAAGAGGAAAAATTTAGTTATCCAGAAACCCAGAAAAGAGATTCGATTGAAACCTACTTTGGATTGGCGATGCAGGATCCATACCAGTGGTTGGAGGACGACTATGCTCCCGAAGTGGTACAATGGGTAAAAGAACAAAACGCCTTTGCCAGCAAGTATTTAAATAGCCTACCAGAGAAGGATGCTATTAAAAATCGTTTATCTGAAATTTGGAATTACGAACGTTTATCTACTCCTTTTAAGCACAATAAAAAAACCTATTATTTCAAAAATGATGGGGTGCAAAATCAAAGTGTTTTGTTCGAATCGATTGAAGGCGGTGACGATCAAGTAATACTAGATCCCAACACCTTTAGTGTCGACGGCACCAGTTCTTTAAGTGGAATGTCCTTCTCTAAATCGGGGAAATATTTGGCTTATGGCGTTTCGGAAGCGGGATCTGATTGGAAATCGATTCTGGTAAAAAACATGGAAACCGGTGAATTGTTGGAGGATGAAGTTAACTGGGTTAAATTTTCTGGGATCTCTTGGCAGGGCGATGGATTTTTCTACAGCCGGTATAGTGTACCAGAAGAAGGTGATGAATTTTCTCAGAAAAACGAATTCCACAAGGTGTTTTTCCACAGCATTGGTACTGACCAAAAAAAGGATGTGCTAATTTGGGAAGATGAAGAGCACGCACAGCGGAATTTCTACGCAAGCACAACTGAAGAAGAGGATTTAGTAATAATAGGTGGATCTGAGGGAACCAGCGGGAATGCACTTTGGGTTAAACAACCCGGGAAGGACATTGTAAACATTGTACCT
>JBLHJD010000143.1:0-6327 GCA_047618705.1 Luteibaculaceae bacterium | reverse complement strand
AATTGCTTTTTTTAACCTGGCAAACTTTATTTGAAAAAGTTTCAAACTTTTTTATCAGGCTAAATTCCCACTATCTCAATTCTGCAAAATCCCCAACTCTCAATCTATCACTAGCGTTACCGCTCTCTCAATCTCGCCGTTGTGGCATGCTTTATCGTTCTAAAGCGGCTGCAAATGTAGAACACTTTTTTATTCTCACAAGTAACAAAATGAAGTTTTTTACTTCCACCCTAAATCGCTCCTCCTAATCCCAACTAAATCAAGGATTTACTAGTCAAAACTTTTTTTGACTTTCCCGTTTCACTTCACTATATTATGCTTGCATAATTAAAACAACTACCATTTGGCTTTACAAAAAATCATCTCACCCCTTACGCGTTTATCCAAAACAGAAGCCTTCTCTGGCTTCTTCCTAATCGGATCTTTTGTTGCCGCCATTGTTTGGTCCAACATAAGCCCTAGCGGTTACAATCAGTTTTGGCAACAAACCATCTCCATTGGATTCAACAACAACCTCATCCAAAAACCCTTACTTATTTGGATCAACGATGGATTAATGGCTTTTTTCTTTTTTGTTGTTGGACTCGAAATCAAAAAGGAAGTGCTCTATGGCGAATTAAAAACCTGGCGAAAAGCACTCCTACCTATAATAGGTGCTGTTGGTGGAATGGTCCTTCCGGCCATCTTGTATTTTGCCTTCAACCCGGAGAGTCCAGATTCTAGTGGCTGGGGAATCCCAATGGCCACCGACATTGCGTTTTCATTGGGTATTCTTTCCTTATTAGGTACCCGCATTCCTAAATCAGGAAAAATTTTCCTAATCGCCCTTGCCATTGTAGATGACCTTGGTGCCGTATTAGTTATTGCCTTCTTTTATTCCTCCGATATATCCTTTGCTAGTTTAGGACTGGGATTAATTTGCGCTGGAATCATGGCTTTGGCCAATTTTTTAGGGGTTAGAAACACCGTGTTTTATGGTGTCATTGGTATAGGTGGAGTTTGGTTTGCTTTTTTATTATCTGGTGTCCACCCAACGATAGCTGGTATTTTAGCCGCCATTACTATCCCGGCCAACCGCACAGTAAGCCCTTCCCGCTTCAACACCCTGCTTATTCAACTCTCAAGTAAGTTTAAATCGAACAACTCCAAACATTTCAACAACCAAATTGTTCAGTCCATTAAATCTTCTTTTGAAGGAGTAGAACCACCCCTCCAAAAACTAGAATACCGTTTTGCTCCTTGGGTAAACTACTTAGTTCTTCCGCTCTTCGCCCTAGCAAATTCTGGACTGGTATTCGATCAATCCATGCAAAGTGCCATTTTCTCCCCTATTAGCACGGGAATTCTTATTGGTTTGCTTTTGGGGAAACCCTTGGGTATTTGCGGACTTATTCTCCTGTTCAAAAAATTCAATTGGGTGGAATTCCCCAAATCGGTTAACCTTAAATTAATTTTCGGAATTAGCCTTTTGGCGGGGATCGGTTTTACGATGTCCCTATTTATCTCTGGCTTGGCCTTTGAAAGGGAGTCGGCGTTAATAGCCTCCAAGGTTGGGATTTTCACGGCGTCTATCGCATCCGGTTTACTCGGGTACTTTTTCTTGCGAGCTCAGTTTAGAAAAAAATAAACCGGCGGGGCTTCCTAATTCTAGAACTCCACAAACAAATGTGACTTTTCCTTTAGTTTCTATAAATTTGACAGAACAGATGGCGCTTGTTCTACCAGGGGTATTAATCCATTGAAAACAACCAACACCTGAGGGCTAAGCCAAATATGTTTCGCTTTTTTCAGGATCCAGCACTGGGATGAAAATAAAAAAAGGCCGTTCCTAAGAACAGCCTTCCAAATCATTTAAATAACAACACGTATTATCACCCCCGCAATTTAAGCAACAGATGAAGGCTTGCCATGTCTGCAATGCCGTAATCCCTTAAGGTTTTTGCATCTTCTAGTAATTTCCCTGCAAAAATCAACTTTTGTTGTTCAGGCGGAATACCTTCCTTGTCGTAAATTTGTTCTTTTACCGTTAGAATAGTATCATCAAGAACCACATCGATGGTAATTATTTTTCCGGTAAGCGTTTTCACAAAAATCTGCATCCTACTCGCAGGCTGATCAGAAAACCGAACTTCGTCCATTGAATTAGCCGAAACTCCTTTTACACTTTCTATTTGTGCAAAAAAAATGGCTACCAAAACCAGTAGAAAGGCCCATTTATTTTTTTTCATAATCCTCTATTTTATTTTGCACAAATATACCTTTATTAAGGTTCATCGCACCATTTTCATTACCCCGTTTTTCAGCAAGTCTTCCACTAAATCATAGATAAGACTAACACCTATCTCTAGTTGCTGTTTTAAAATGACGCTACTATTTCCTATATCCCAATTTGGGATTAAAGAACACCCAGTATCTCCGTAAAACAAAGCGGTAAAAGTAGGGTTAACTAAAAAGAGTGGTTCAGCACAAAGCCTCAAACCTAGAGCCACAACGTATGATAAATACATTTATCATAATTAAGGAAACACGAAAACCTTGAGTTAGCAAATAAGTTTTCCATTGCAATTTTTCCTAAATTTCAAAAACATTACATTTTTATGACAAAAAATTGGATAGGATTGATACTATGTACGGCAATAGCTGTTTGTGGGTGCACCAAAGAAAAGGAGGAAATACCTACAAAGAACACACCTGTATTTACGCGTTTTTCGCTTCCAGTCACACCATTTGACTATGCTGCATCTGGAATTACCCTAATGAATAGGTCTGGTTTACTAGCTAACCAGGACAACACACCCAGCAATAACGACATTACCCCATGGGCAGCATCCTTGGGTCGAGTACTTTTTTACGATAAAACCCTTTCCAAAAACAGAACCCTTGCTTGTGCTAGTTGCCATCAACAGGAATTCGGATTTAGCGACACGGCTAGGTTAAGCGTGGGGTTTGACGGTGAAAAAACGGGAAGACATTCTATGGGTTTAAGCAATGCTCGTTTCCATTTAACCGGTCGCTTTTTTTGGGATGAGAGAGCAAGCACTTTGGAGGAACAAGTATTACAACCAATTCAAGACCCCATTGAAATGGGGCTTACTCTCGACACCTTAGTTCACCGCATTAGTACTGACCCGGATTATACCACCCTTTTTGAGTTGGCCTTCCCCAATGAACAAATCGACACCATTACTATAGCTAAGGCATTAGCCCAGTTTGTTCGCTCCCTCACGTCCTTGGACTCCAAATTCGAGCAGCAATTGGTCCTAGCCGGAAACCCCAAAGCGCCGTTCCCTGGATTTAGCCCTGCAGAAAATAATGGAAAACGCATTTTCTTTGACCACCCTACCTTTCAGTGTGCTTCGTGCCATTTTACCCGTGGGTTTGTTACCGATGTCCCACGAAACAACGGAATCAATGACTTGGATCCAGGAGCATACATTGTTAACAATGATCCAAATATGCGAGGGGCCTTTAAAACACCTTCTTTAATTAATGTTGCCATTCGACCCCCGTACATGCACAACGGCACCTTAAGTACTTTGGAGCAAGTTGTGGAGCATTACAACAGCGGACTAGAAAATCAAGGAGGAAGTCTAGACCCTCATTTGGTAGACGTAAATGACCGAAGTCACGGTTTACGACTCAATCTTAGTGACACAGAAAAGCAAAATTTAATTGCCTTTTTACACACCCTTTCAGACCAAGACCTATTAAGCAACCCGGCATACGCTTCTCCCTTTCCGAATTAGGAGCACGCTTCTACTACATAAGAAACCCGTTCTGCGCTTTCAGGGCTTCTGGAATATCCGTATCCTGGATCATTTCTCGAAGGTCTATTTCTATCCCGTTGGCTATAGTGGTGATGGGGACATCGTTGTATGTTCCTTCAAATGGGTTTTCAGAATAATCCCCAATTTTTTCCATCAGAAAAAACACCCAGGTTAATAAGGCCGAGAAAAAAGGAGCCAAACTTAACCAACCGTGCTGAGCAATAGGAAAAGCTTCCAGTAGCCCAAATGGAACCAAAGCAGCAAAAACCCAGGTAAACCACAATGCGGTGGATGCATACTGGCGCGGAAAAGGGAAGTTTTTAATTCGCTCCGCCCCACCTTGCATGTTATACAATTCCTGGATCTGCCCTTTCATTTCCATGTGCCTAAAATCGTCAAAAACACCGGCATTTTTTAATTCCTGCAGGTGCTTACTTTGGTTGGCCAGAAGTTGTGTAGCCCAATTACTCTTGCTTATTAATTCATCCAATTCCTCCTTGTCCAACAAAACACGCAGCTTCGCACACAACTTCTCCTTATACTGCTCGCATACCATAGGGGAGTAAAGGTTATTTAGTCGGTCCTTTTTGTGCTCCCACTCTTTGGACAAACGAAGCTGATATCGCAAACTTGTTAACCAGGCAACATGCCGGTAAATTAATTTTTTCTGATGCAATTTTTTATCGTTCCCATCAATAAAAGCCAGAACAGAAGATCCAAATCCTCTGCTGTGATTCACAATTCCTCCCCAAAGTTTTCTGGCCTCCCAAGTTCTGTCGTAAGAGCTGTTATTTTTAAACCCGAGGTAAAAGGCAACCGCGATACCCACCATACTGATGGGTTGCCAAGGCAAACTAATTTGCCATTGCGTCCAATGACATATTCCCAATATGGCATAGGCGTACAGCAATCCAAAAATGAAAGGCCATTTGGACCAATTAAAGGTCATTAAAAAACTGTAGTTCTTTTTGATATACATAGGATGCAATTTGGGTTTTGTGCCGGTAAAATACGGGATTGAAATGAATTCAGGAAATGATAGATGTATTATCATCAAAAGCTAGACAATCAATCTTGATTTTATTAATTCTTCTATTCGAATTTTGCTCTTCCGTGATTTAATCTCCTTCTCTCGATCAATAGCCTCAGACTTTCCTTGTAACTCTTCACAGTAGACCACATCCCAAGGTTGATTCCTACCTGTACCCCTCCTATGTGGTCGGTTATGTTTTTCTACTCTTGATTTCAATTCATCACAAGTAAACCCAACGTAGAACTTTTTACTCTGCCTACTTCTCAAAACATAAACGAAACACCTAATTCAACAGTTGCAACTAAAACGAACTATTTGTACATACAATAATAGAGATCAGGTTGTTCCAAAGCCCCGAAAAAGTCAGTGATTTGAACAGCCTGTTCCGTTGTCCTTGGAACGATTCAAACTCGCGACTCTCCTCCTCTTCAAAAAATGAAGCAAAAAAAAAGGGTAATCCTTTCGGATTACCCTTTTTGCGGTCTGGACGAGACTCGAACTCGCGACCCTCTGCGTGACAGGCAGATATTCTAACCAACTGAACTACCAGACCAAGTTTCTTTAAGCGAACTCAAGCTTCTCAAGATTTTAAAGAGTTTTGAACTCTCGTTGGCGGTCTGGACGAGACTCGAACTCGCGACCCTCTGCGTGACAGGCAGATATTCTAACCAACTGAACTACCAGACCAATTATTTCAACGTAGTAGATTTTTTGGCTTGCAACCCTCCCGTTTTTGACCGGGGCAGATATTCTAACCAACTGAACTACCAAACCAGTCGTGTTATTTAAACAACTCTAACGTTATAGAGCACATGTTTAAAGCGGGACAAAATTACCTAAAAACCCTTCTCTCGCAAATTAATTGGGTCATTTTTTCGAAAGAAGTTTCTCTCGTTTTCTTAAAACCTTGATAAACAAGGAATTCAAATCATCCTCCAGGTCCAAATAATGGTGTTCAACCCCAAAAGAGATCAGCAATTCGGCTAGTTCCTTCTGTTTTGCACCCATAATTTGACGGGCATCAGCCTCCCAATCGCCAGGAGTTGTTTTCACTTCTGTTCCGGTTTCTAGGTCCACCAATTTGAGTGGTCTATTTGGTAAATGAAACTCCAGCTCTTGTTTTTCAAAAACGGGTTGAATCCAAACCAACTCATGTCCATAGTGCTGAACCTTGCCAAAAACAGACCTCAAATCCGCTACATCCTCCGAAAGTAAGCCATCCGAAAACAGAATTATTAAGGACCGCTTTGCCAATTTCGGAACCAACTCATCCAAGGACTTTGCCAGCTGTGTTTTCTGGCCAACTGAACCTTTCGCGTCCGCCACCCAATTTTCTAGTACCCCTAAGGACCTTAAAAAATGGTGGTAGGTAGACTTAAGTTCCGTTTCCGCTATGAGGTGGTCCGAAAATGATTTTAATTGGAAAGCATCCCGTTGTTTTTGAAAAATTTTCAGAAGCCCAACAATTAAGGGAACACATAAATCCAGTTTAGAAAATTGCTCAGGAGCGTATTTCATTGATCCTGA
>JBLHJD010000142.1:0-6411 GCA_047618705.1 Luteibaculaceae bacterium | reverse complement strand
GGGGCAAATAAGGGAAAAAAATGGCACAAAAAAACCCGGCTTCATCACCAGCACAAAATATCTGGGAGAGGAACAACCGGGACACCTTTACAAAAATACAAAAAAAATGGAAAATCATATATTACTATCACTTTTATCGAAGGAACGAATTAGTCCTTATTTAAAAAAACACAACAATAACTATGAAAAAGCCCTAGAACATTACAAGGCCAACATCCGTATTTCAGCATCCTTTTACCCTTTAATAGCAATAATTGAAGTTGTTTTTAGAAACAATGTAAATCAACAACTCACTCGAAAATACAATTCACAATTATGGTTCGATACACCTGAGTTCCGCAAGGATTGCTCAAAATTCCAATTGAAAAAAATAAGAGAATTAAAAAACAACAAATCATTAAAAGGAAAAAGCTATTCGCCTGGAAAAATTGTTTCCGAGCTAACTTTCGGTTTTTGGACTTCTTTGTTTGATAGTGAGTTAAGCCTAATTTTATGGAAATCCCTTCGTTTATCCTTTCCGAATTGTCCAAAACCCTTAAGACACCGCAAGGAAATCAGTCGGAGGTTTACTGGGATCCGGAAATTCCGAAATCGGATTTTTCATCATGAGCCGATTTCCTGGGATTATGCAGTCCTTCAAAACTACTATTCCGAAATGCTTTGCGTAATCCTATGGCTTAACAAAGACCTCCCGGATTGGGTTGGTGACCTTATAAAAGCGAAGCAAGTAATCCTGCACCAAAAACAACACCTTCCTGAATAAAAGCTTCCCGGTAAAATTTAAAAACCCCTCCTACCTTACCAAGATTTCTTAATTTCGCCCAGCGAACAAATAAACTCTGAAATACCATGCAGCATCTAATTGCCCCTTCCATTTTAGCAGCAGACTTTTCCAACCTTAAAAGTGCTTGTGATATTATCAACAACAGCACGGCAGATTGGTACCACATTGATGTAATGGATGGTGTATTTGTTCCCAACATCTCTTTTGGTATGCCTGTGATGAAATCCTTGCTACCGCACAAAAAGAAGCCTTTTGATGTGCATTTAATGATAGTGCAACCCGAGCGCTATATTCAAGCTTTTAAGGAATTAGGAACCGACATTTTAACGGTACACCAAGAAGCAAGCATCCATTTGCACCGAACCATCCAAGAAATTCACTTGGCTGGAATGAAAGCTGGAGTTGCCCTGAATCCTTCTACTCCTGTTAGCACCTTGGAAAATGTAATTGAGGAACTCGAATTAGTGTGTCTGATGTCTGTAAACCCCGGATTTGGTGGTCAGAAATTCATTGAAAACACCTACCGAAAAGTAGAAGAGACCAAGGAACTTATAGTCCGCACTGGAAGCAAAGCCAAAATAGAAATAGACGGGGGTGTATCTCAGGCCAATGCCAGAAAACTGGTGGATTGTGGCGCTGATGTACTTGTTGCAGGAAGTTTTGTTTTTAACAGCAGTGACCCCATCAAAACAGTTGCCGAATTGCGCAACGCTTAAATCGGCAATCTGTAAATCATACGAATTTCAAAGGACGTAGAATTAGCCATGTACATTGCGTGGCTATTTCTGTTGTCTCCTAAACTTACCGGGCTAATTCTAAAATCGATTTTATCGTCGGTATTAAAATTGCGGTACTCGCGCAGTACAGAATATCCAGCCTTGGCGTGGAACCAACTGTTTTTTACTATTTGGCGCTCATAAAACAACCATACGTTGTTATCCGCTTTGTCTAAATATTGATCATTTAAACTTGGGAAATTGCTTGCCGCAGACCTTTGAAAAAAAGTAGAGTTGTTTCCCTCATACCTAAATCCCATTCTGCTTTTAGCATTGGGCATATATCCCAACTCCATGTTTACCGGCGCGAGCATTTTTAATCGCCATTTGGGGTTTATCTCCCAGTTAAAGCCAATCAAGGGGACCACCATCAATCCAAAAAATTCCGTGTTAGCATAGGCCCCAAACTGCCACGCAAACTGCTCGGTTTTTTTACTGGTCACCAACACCAATCCGGCCGTTTGTAAATGATCTCTATTTACATCAACAAAATCGGAATTAATGCGGAACATTCCCATAAACAAGGCCTTGGTTTTAGGGTTGAATTTATGGTCGTAACCCAATTGCAACATAGTTGAGTTGAACTGAATGTCGTGGAAGAATGCATTGCTTTTGTTTTGACTAATGCGGCTATTCTGATACTCTAGACCAACAATTATGATGTTGTTGCTGTCTATAACCAATGGCGCTTTTCCGTTTACCACAAAGGAGGTTAACTGCCTTTCATCCTCTGAACCAAGCACACCTGCGTTCGGAGATGTGCGGTAAAACACATTAAATAGGTCCACCGATTTTTGGGCAAAAAGGGAGGAAGAAAACAGAAGGGCAAAAAGGAATAGGCAGTTTTTCATGGCGCCTAAAATACCTATAATCCTTTTCCAATTTTAGTGTCTGATTTAGAAATTTTAAAGTGGGTTTAAAAATGCAACTCTGCAGTAGGATTAATATTGCTGAGAAAGCTTGGCTATGCATTCTTCCCGCACCCTCCATATATGGTCCAACGAAAATTGCACCCCATTTTGGGATATCCACCGGTGGAGAAATTGGTGGTGAATCTTGTTTTTATTTTCAACTGCATCTATGGCTTGGATTTCCTGTTCCAATACAACATCTTGTTCAGCAAACCGAAACACCTGATTAGGGAAAGTGAGATCTACCCGTTGGCCATGCAATTTTAGATAACAATGCGCCTCGGGTATATATTCCAAACCGAGTTCTGCAATTCCATTCCCAATTCCCGGAATGGTTTTTTCATTCATTTTCACCATCCCGAGTATCAATTGAACACCCGGGATATTATTCTCCGAAGCAACCAGTAAAGCCAAAGCGTGTTTAGAACTGCATGTTCCTTTGCCTTCGGTTATCACCTCCATGAATTGCCCTCTATTAGCGTGACGTCCGTAGGGCAAATTCCAAATCCAATCTAAAAACTCATCCCAGGTGGCAATCCCTACATCCAATAATGCCTTCGAGTAGTTCCCGGCCGAATTCAGTGGTTTCCCCATTACTCCTTGGACTTATTGAACAGTTCTGAATTCCTTTTTACCCAACCCAAATCGAGCGTCGAAAAACAAAAAACTTCCAACCCCAAAGGCAATGTCGCCTACTACAGGATCGGCATAAATATCTGCCCGGAAATTCCCGCTTAATCCCTTTCCTAGTTGGGCATCGCAGCCGTACTTAAAGGTAATGAGTTGTCGGTTTTCTTGGAGGATATAAGACCTGAAATCGGAATCGGAGGCAAAGAGGTATTCGCCGGCAGGAGTGGCAAACCGGTGACCTCTCCAAAACCCGAGTTCCCAATTGTGTTTCCCCGTCGTATATTGAACTTGACTTAACACCCCTCGTCCTTCTTTATATCCGGAAACGTACCCCGATACTAAATTGCTTTTTTCGAGGTGATAAATTCCGTGGACACCAACCTGGAGATGTTTCTCCAATCCCAAGTCCATTTTTCCTCGGAAGCCAAGGGCCATATCAAACATGGAATACATGGGGAGAATAAAACTACCACCCTGCCCTCCTCGGTGGCTTCCTACAATCTGAATGGGCATCTCAAACCTCAGGTTCTCGGTAGACCCCAGTACCAAATTAGAGTTGGTTCCAATGTAAATGAGCTCCTGATCTGTCCCCCCTTTTTCAAAGTATTGAGCCCAATTAACCCAAACTTCACCCTTCAGAAATTCCAGGTTATACAATAGCTGTCCGCCATATTCAACATGATTTAGGTAGTACCTATCCATGCGGTAAAAAGGCTCCAACAATCCGTGGTTCATAGCTCCATCAATAGCCCCCACAATAACCCGGAATTCATCATTGATTTTATGGTCGATGCTAAACAATGGGATGGTCCTGGATAATTTATCTTGCCCCGCAAATTTCTGAATGTGGAGCCCTGCAATAAACTCGGTTTTGGCATTGTATTTATAGCGGAGCTTTGGCTGAATAAAAAAACCTATCCCTGTAAACCCTTCGGTATAGTCGTTGAAGTACTCGTTGTTCTTAAAAAACTGGGTTCCACTTAAATGGAGATTGAGGCTCCCCACATCCTGAGCACTGAATGCTCTTCTCGTTTTAAATTGCTCATAGGTTTGGCCCCATGAACTGAAGGCACAAAAACACAATAAACCAAGGGTAAGGTATCGGGTACGATTTATTTGCATAGGGTAAAAATAACACAAGTTTCCATTCCAAAAAATGCACAATAAGGGAATCCATTACCCACGCATCTCCTCGATCTGCAATTGGTGCCTTCTGCTGTGGTGAACAATTAAATACAACCAATCTGCCACGGTCATATCCCCCAAAAATGGGTGCTTAAATGCCCGTTTATCCGCTTTGATTTTCTCCTTGGATATACGCTGAACTAAATAATCTCTTTGTGTTTTCCAAGCATCCAAAGCCTCTTCCATGGTACTGAACAAACCACGTGGTTTCACAAAAGCAGGAGCATCAATTTTCACCTCCCGTTTGTTCAGCAACAAATGCTCCATTTTTCCATCGCCAAACAACTCTTCAGTGTCCGTTATCTCCCCTTCTGTTTGGATAACCTTCATCACCACTTTTTCCGTGAGAAAAAGGTGTTCCACAATTTCTAACACCGACCAGCCACTTGGGGGTTTAACTTTTCCCTGCTCAGCCGAAACATGGCTTTGGAGGTAGTTGACCAACTGCTCCGTGTTACTTTGGAGGTCTTGACAATATTTCTGAAAATCCATTCCTTAATCTTTGCGAAAAAGGTAGGAAAAAAGAACAAACTAGTACACCTCGTAACAGTAAAAACGGCATTCCAAGGGTCCGTTTTTCAGATTTAAGCGTTTGGATGTTTTAAGTCCAATATTTTTCATGGCTTGTTTGTTGGCGCTAAACACCCACACTTTCCAGCCTTTGTATTTGTGCTTAATGGTATCTCCAATTCGGCCATAAAAGGCTTCATCTTCGTCCAACTCCATACGCTCATCGTAGGGTGGATTAATGATCATAACTCCTGGAGGGCAAGTTGGTGCATCGTCCGAGAAAAAGTTGGCTACTTCAACCGTTGGAATGTCGTACAGACCTGCAATTTCTAGATTACGCTGGGCATCTTTTACCCGTGCTGCCAACATATCTGCACCACCAATAAACACTTTGTTATTGGGTACCTCATCAGCTCGTTTCCGTTTCGACTCAAACCCGGCCCATTTCTGGAAAGCCCATCCGTCGCGCGGTTTTGTGTGGGGAATATCTTGGGCTTTTAAAGCTGCTTCAGCTACCAAAGTTCCAGAACCTGTCATGGGATCAAAAAAGGAATCGCGTTGTGGACTCCAACCGCTCAATCGGATCAGTCCTGCAGCGAGTACTTCGTTCAAAGGTGCTTCTCCCGAATATCTTCGGTACCCCCGTTTAAACAAAGGTTTCCCGGCTAAATCGGCCAGGATACGCACTTTGTTTTCGAAAATCTGCAAGGTTACCCGTACATCTGGATTTTCGATATCAATACTTGGACGTTCGCCCGTTTGCTCGCGGATAGTATCTACAATGGCATCCTTGAGCAACATACTTGGATATTTGGTATGCTGGTACAACGTACTTTTTACGGTACTGTCAATGCAAAAAGTGGATTGGGGTGTTAACCAATCGCCCCACTCAAATGCTTTGGATTTGGCGTATAGTTGGTCTCCTTTTTGAATTTCGAATTCGAGTAAAGGGAGCAAAAATTTCAGGGTAAGGCGGGAATAAGAAACGATGGTATCCAATTCGGATATTTCAGCATCAAACCGGACAGCTCTTTTTAGGGCAAAACAGTGTTGTGCGCCCAATTCTTTTAACTCTTCACCTAAGGCTGACTCTAGTCCTTCTAATGTTGTTGCAATAAATGTTCTCATCTAATTTCCTCCGACTGGTTTAGCCTTATATCCCCACTCAGCGAGCAATTCTAAGACCTTTACTTTAAAATTTCCTTGTATCATTATTTCGCCATCCTTGGCTGCACCACCAACACCGCAGCGTTGTTTTAGTTTTTTCCCGAGATCTTTTAAATCTTCATCGGTTCCCACAAAATCGGTAACCAAGGTTACTTCTTTTCCCTTGCGTTGTTTCCGATCTACCATAACACGTAGATTTTGTTCTGCAGAAGCTAGCGTAGTTGCATCAGATTCGTCCTCCGATTCGTAACTGAAATCGGGGTTCGTGGAATAGACCACGTTGACTCTGTTTTTTTTGGATGACTTTGCCATGCCGCAAAGGTAATATATAGTTTTGAGTATTGAGTTTTGAGTATTGAGTTTTGAGTTGGGAGGATTGAGGAGGGAGGAATTAGTAGGGGGTATTGAGTAGGGAGTATTGAGTGGGGAGTTTTGAGTAGGGAGGATT
>JBLHJD010000141.1:0-6477 GCA_047618705.1 Luteibaculaceae bacterium | reverse complement strand
TTAATACCCACAGAAACCCTCTTGGATATTTTTAAGGTGTATTACAATTAAAATTGTTGGAGCAACTCTTCTGCTCCTCGAAAAGGAGAGGTCTGTCCCTCGCGCACTTGTTCAATTAATAACTGGTATTTTTCTTGAAATTTGGGGTCGCCAAAATGCTGATCGAGAATCAGATTGTGCATGGTTGATTTAAGCCAAAATTCACTTTGATTTTTTCTGTTTTCCGCCAAAAACCCGTTGCTGATGGTATGCCGCTGGTATTTCTCTAAATTTCCCCAGGTGCGCTGCAATCCAACACCCTCCGTGCTACTTGTTACCATTACTTCTGGCACCCAATTGGCCGGGTGAGGTGGGAATAAATGCAAAGCATTCCGGTAGTTTTGAGCTGCTTTATTGGCGTTTTTTTCATTGCCGTCATCCGCTTTGGTTATACACATCCCATCCGCCATTTCCATTATTCCCCTTTTTATTCCTTGCAACTCATCTCCAGCTCCGGCCAGCATCAGTAAAAGGAAAAAATCGACCATTCCTTTTACCTCGGTTTCACTCTGACCAACCCCTACCGTTTCAATAAAAATAGTATCGTAACCCGCCGCTTCGCATAAAATTATAGACTCGCGAGTTTTGCGTGCCACCCCACCCAAAGAATCAGCACTCGGGGAAGGCCTGATAAACACATCAGCCTGTTGTGTCAGTTTTTCCATGCGGGTTTTGTCGCCCAAAATACTTCCTCCAGAAACCTGACTGCTTGGGTCTATTGCTAATACTGCGAGCTTTTTGTTTTCTTCCTGGATGAGGTAATATCCAAATGACTCAATAAAGGTGCTTTTTCCTACACCGGGAACTCCCGTAATTCCAATGCGGAAACTTTTCCCCGATTTGGGTAAACATAAGTCAACCAACTCATTGGCAAAAGCACGGTGTTTAAATGCCTTGGATTCAATGAAGGTGATTCCCTTGCTCAAGGCAGCCAGATCCCCATCCATGATTTTTTGGGCAAGGTTACTCGCGCTTGTGTTATCCGTTTTTTCTTGCTGAATTTTGGCCAATAATTGGGCTCTATGTTTTGGGGATAATGTCATACCGGAAAATGAATAATGCCTTCAGGATAAATGTACGCATTCAGGGCGATATCGTACTGGTCTGTGGGTAATTCAGGGATGGGAGGAAACCAATGGACTCCCACTTTTTGTGCCTTGGGATGTTCTGCCAAAAACCGATCGTAATACCCTTTTCCGTACCCCAAACGATGCCCTTTCTGGTCCACAGCTAACAAGGGAACAAATATAAGGTCCAACTCACCAGTGTACCCACTTGCGTTAATGGGGGTGGGAATACCCCACTTGTCCACTTGCAGAGAAGTGTTTTGGTTGATACTCACTGTGGTCATGCGTGGACTGTCGTGCTCGGAAATGGAACTATAAAAGGAATGGTCTAAGGTGAGGAGGCTCTGCAAGTCCACCTCTTGGTTGGACCTAATGGGCAAAAAAAGATGTACCCGGGATTTCTCCAAATTTTGCAGATGGTGGGTGATGTGCGCAACAATTGCGGCATTCCAGGAATGGAGATCTGCTGGAGTGATTTCTTTCCTTTTGGATTTCCAAAATTTGCGCAAATGTTGTTTTTCTTCCATAGTAGTTATAGTCCAGGCAAATTTAATCCAGGCACCAATCCCCCGGCTACATTTTTCATTTCAGATTCATTGGCATTCTTGGCTTTTCCGAAGGCCTTGTTCATTGCCAATACCAGCACATCTTCCAATTCTTCCCTATCCATTTCTTGGGTTTCTACGGAAAGGTGAATGTCCTTTATCGCATAGTTTGCCGCCATCGTAAGGTGTACTTCTCCACCCGGACTTTGGTGCTCAACAAAAATAGAATCCAGCCGTTGTTTGCTTTCTTCCATTTGTTTTTTGAGTTCATTTATTTTTCCAAACATGCTTAATATATTGAGTTGGCCACCCTATACGTGTTAGCGTGGGCCTGAATTATGTCTTTGATTTCGGGGGAATATCCTCCGCCCATGGTAACAACGGTAGGGATTTCGTGTTTTTTGGCAAAATTAAAAACGGTTTCATCCCGTTTTTTACAACCGGCTATGCTTACCCCAAGGCGCCCGAGTTTGTCGGAGGCTAAAATGTCCACCCCGGCCTGATAAAATAGTAAATCGAATTTGGTTTCTCCCAATTGTGCTAAGGCTCCTTCGAGTAAAATTAGGTAATCTTTGTCGGAGGTATTGTCATCTAATTCAATATCCCAATGGGAGTTTTCCTTGTGCAATGGATAGTTGTTTTTTCCGTGCATGGAAAAGGTAAACACGGATTCGGAATCTTGGAAAATGGAGGCGGTTCCATTCCCTTGGTGCACATCCAAATCCAGGATTAAAATTTTGGCCTTGGGATTTTTTTGGAGGAATAGGTTACTAGCTACCGCGTTGTCGTTGAACAAACAAAATCCCTCACCTTTATGTGCACTGGAATGGTGGGTCCCTCCCGCCAAATTAAAACTAACCCCTTCCTCGAAAGCATGCTCTACGCATTCCCAAGTTCCCCCACAAATTACTTTTTCGCGTTCCACTAATTGGGGAGAAGCCGGAAAACCAATAGACCTCATAGCCTTTTGGGATAGGGTTCCTTTATCTAAATCATTGATGTATTCCCAAGTATGGGTTAAGGAAATATCCAGATTACTACAGGCACGTGGTTCGAACAATTGAGCTGGCTCTATGGTTCCTTCATGCACCAGTTGTTCCTGTAGCAAAGAGTATTTTTCCATGGGGAACCGATGCCCTTCGGGTAAGGGGTGATGAAACAGGCGAGACCAAGCTACCTTGAACATGGAATGTTGGGGTTTTTAATGAGACACAGCTTGCATAAAGGTAGCGCACAAAATGGCTCCAAAAGTTCCTAATGCATATCCAAAAACAGCCAATAAAACACCAACAGGGGCAAGGGCTGGACTAAATGCACCGGCTACAATAGGAGCACTTGCGGCGCCACCAACATTGGCTTGACTTCCAACTGCAACAAAGAAAAACGGTGCTTTAATCCATTTCGCAACGCCTAATAAAACAGCTACATGAATAATCATCCAAATAATTCCAGTCAGGATCAGAAATTTAAATACTTTCCAGTTGGCAATTAACTCGGCAATGTCCATTTTCATACCAATGGACGCTACTAAAATGTAGAGGAATAAACTTCCAAATTTGGATGCTCCCACACCTTCCATTTCCCGAGCACGGGTAAAACTTAATCCCACTCCAAATAAGGTTGCAAAAACAACCAGCCAAAAGAAACCGCTTCCAAGCGATGTAAGGTAAATGAGGTAGGAATCTGGGTTTTCGGCCAAACTAGCGCTTATCCAATTTCCAATTTTAGGAGCAATGGCATCACTGAGTAAATGACTTAATCCAACCACAGCAAAGGTGATTCCAAGCATAATCATAATGTTGGATAGGGTGGGGATTTTGGCTACAGAGGCCTGGTACTTTTCAACCTTTTCCTGCAGCGCGTCAATAGAGCTGGAATCTGCTTTTAATCTTCTGTCAATTTCCTTCCGTTTCCCTACTCCATATAAAATTACGGCCATCCAAGTGTTGGCAACAAATACATCTACCACAATCATGGCGCTAAACAGGGTGTCGCTTGCCCCGTAAATTTCTTTCATGGCTGTTTGGTTGGCTCCACCACCAATCCAACTTCCTGCCACAGTAGCCAATCCTCTCCAAATGGCATCGGCTCCTTCTCCACCCAAAACATCTGGGTTCATCAGACCAACGAGGTACAAGGCAACGGGTCCACCAATAACAATACCGAGCGTGGCTGCCAAAAACATAATTAAGGCCTTTGGCCCTAAATTCAGAATTCCCTTAATGTCTATGCTCAAACAAAGCAGGATTAAACTGGCCGGCAATAAATACCGCGATGCAATGAAATATACTTGGCTGTCTTCCCCAGAAATAATTCCGAAAGAATTAAAAATGGCAGGTAAAAAATAGCACAGCAATAAGGCTGGTATCACTTTGTAAAACTTACTCCAAAAACCGGTTTTAAGGCTGGATGTGAAGAACACAAATGCCAAACAAATCATGAGTATACCTAATGTAACGGCATCGTTTGTAATTGGGAAGTAAGAGTCCATAAATTCTAAAATTTCGAGTGAAACTACATTTTTTTGAGGAACCTCTAAATACGTCCAAGAATAAATGCAATTTTTGCAGCAAATAGGACCTATGAAAACGCTTAAACAATTCGGAGTTGCACTAGCTTCAATATTAGCCCTTGTATTTATAATTGGGTTATTTTTTTCCAGAACAGTAGAAATTAAAAGGACTGCTTCCGTGCGGGCTCCAATGGAACTTGTGTACACCGCCGTTAATCAACTCAGTTGGTTCACTACCTGGAATCCATGGACTTCTCCCATCGCCAAACCCCAGTTGGAGTATGGTCAGGTTGAAGAGGGAGAAGGAGCAATGGTGCAATGGATCGCAAACTCGGAAACGCAGGAAATTGGAAGTTGGAAAATTGTGGAGGTAAATTACCCCAATTATGTAAAGGCAGAACTGAACTTCCCGAATGAGGATCCAGGAATAAATACCTTCGAGCTAGAACAAGGTGATAATGGGATGGTCCGGATTACCTGGTCTATTATTATTGACATGGGCTGGAATCCTTTTTACCGGGTTCTTGGGAAGTTGATGGACATGATGGCTGGACCTTTTGTTGAAAATGGATTAATGTTGTTGGGGAATGAATCTTTGAACCGGGTTCAAGGATTAAACTGGGGTTTCTTAAAATCGGATGCGGGTGTTACCCAATTTGTTCCTTATTCTGATTTAAAAGAGGGTGACCGCAGCCTGGAGGTATATTGTGCTCCGAACGATAGCCTTGCCCAGGCAGAATTACAATTGTTCTTTTCACAAGATCAGGTGCTAATTATGGATGTGGTAAAGGACTCTATTTTGGTTAAAAATGGGGCGGAAAAGCAAGTTTGTTTGGTTGTTCGATAAAATTCCAAATTAATTTTGGGAATCCTTGGATTTTAGGGCAGATGTTTTACATTTGTTTCATGCAATTGAAAAATACAAATACACGTTGGTGGAACTCGTCGAATTATCGATAGGGTTAAAGCACCGTTTATTTATACAAATATTCTAGCGGGTGGTCTTTGACCATCCGCTTTTTTTATGCCTAATTTCCAATGATACAGAAACTCACATTTTTAGCCGACAGCCTAACACCGGTAATGTTTTACCAAAAGATTAGGGACATATATCCGGGGTCGGTTTTATTCGAATCGTCCGATTTCCATGTGCGGTCCAACTCAAAATCTTTGATCGGATTTCAGCCCTACGCTTCCATTGAATTGCGGGACGGAATTTGCAAGCACTTTGAGGGGAAAGAATTGATGCAGGAAAAGAAAGTAAAAGACCTAAGCGAAATCACTCCTTTTATTGAAGAGGTAAAGGGGAAATACCGGAAGCAAGGATTGTTGGCTCCTTTCGGGTTTTATGGAGTGGTTTCGTACGACATCAACGCCTATTTTCCGGGCATCCATTTATCGAAGTCAAAATTGGATAGTGATATTCCTGGATTTCAGTTTGTGTTGTTCGAAAACATGATAGAAATTGATCACTACACGGGTATTGGAACCTTGCACCAGTTGAATGGAACGAATGAAACCGATGCGCGCGACTTGCTTAGTTCTCTATTGCGGAGAACGGTTCCCAATTTTGGTTTCCAAACCTTGGGGCAGGAGCAATGCAATATCACGGAGGGTGAATTTCTAAAAATTGCCGAAAAAGGAGTGGAGCATTGCCAGGAAGGCGACATTTTCCAGGTGGTTCTGTCGCGGAAGTTTTCTCAAAAATATCAAGGAGATGATTTTTGGGTTTACCGGAGCTTGCGGAGTATCAATCCGGGGCCCTACCAATATTATTTAGATTTTGGGGATGTGCGCGTAATGGGATCTAGTCCGGAAACCCAATTATCGGTGTCCAATGGCGAAGCATCCTTACACCCTATTGCAGGAACTGTTCAGCGTACAGGGGACGATAAGAAGGATAGGAGCATGGCCAAAAAGTTGCTGAGCATTCCGAAAGAGAATGAGGAGCACAACATGCTTGTAGATTTGGGAAGAAATGACCTGAGCAGGTATTGTGAAGATGTGCGGGTAACCAAGCTGAAAGAAATTCAGTATTACAGCCACGTTATCCACATGGTTTCTGAGGTAAAAGGGAAAGTGAAAGCAGGAGCGTCTGTTCTGGACTTATTCTTTTCCACCTTTCCGGCCGGGACACTTTCTGGTGCTCCAAAATACAAAGCCATGGAGTTGATAGACCAATACGAGCCCGACAAACGAGGAGCTTACGGTGGAGCCATCGGATTTATTGGTTTGGATGATCAGTTAAATTTGGCCATCACCATCCGATCCTTAGTATCCATGAACGGAAACCTGAGTTTCCAGGCGGGAGCAG
>JBLHJD010000140.1:0-6526 GCA_047618705.1 Luteibaculaceae bacterium | reverse complement strand
GAGGTGTTCGGAACAACGGAGGTGGATATTTTAACCACTGCTTGTTTTGGGAAACAATGTCTCCAAATGGTGGCGGAAATCCAAGTGGAGATTTAGCAGCTGCTATTGATACTGCTTTTGGATCTTTCGACGCTTTTAAGACAGAATTTGCGAACGCTGCCGCTACACGCTTTGGGTCTGGATGGGCTTGGTTGTGTTTAAAAGCAGATGGGAAATTGTGTGTTTGTTCTTCTCCAAACCAAGATAATCCTTTGATGGATATCGCGGAATGTCCTGGAACACCAATTTTAGGATTGGATGTATGGGAGCATGCGTACTACTTAAACTACCAAAACCGCAGACCTGATTACATTTCTGCATTTTGGAATGTAGTAGACTGGTCTGTTGTTGCGAGCAAATTTACTGCTGCAAAATAAGAGACAAATTTAATTTGTGAAGCAAGGCCCCGATGATAATCGGGGCCTTTTTTTGTGGGTAAGGTTTTGTTAATTAGTTTTTAATGGGATAGATTGGAGGCTTTATTATGATGCTGAAGCCATGAAAAACCACTTTTACTTCTTGTTTGTTTTGCTTTTAATCTAGGGCGCCCTTTCTGCCCAAAATATTGATGGAGTCAATATTGCGGCGGATACAACATCCCAAAAACCTGAGAAAAGGAAGAACACCGCAATTACGGTAGGTGTTTTTGAAGGGGGAGGGGGGATCATTGGATTTGAGCTAGAGCAGATGGTGTCGAAAAAAATTGGAATAGAAATTGGGCTTGGATTGCTTTCGTGTTCGGCAGGAATTAACTACCACCTTTGGGGAGAGGGAAAAAGGTCGAACTATTTTGGACTTACATATAACTACCTTGGTTTTGACCGCGGGCATAAGTATGCGTTTTTGGGGTCCAATTTTAATTTTAGGTCAAAAAAAGGATATACAGCTTCATTAGGACTTGGCCGGATTTTGACAAGAGGTCCAGCATATAGTTTTGCTTCTCCCGGGTTGCTATTTTTCCCAAGAAGTAGCGTGTTTTTAACTGTTTCTTTTGGTATTTATTTTTAGAAAAACTGATTGGTCGGCACTTTTTGGCATTTCCTGTGGTATTATTTCGGAAAATGATTTAGATTAGTCGCTTTAAAAATTAGATTAGACCATGAGTATTAAGCGCCTAATATTATTATGTTCGTTGTTCGTCGGAAATCTTGCTTTTAGTCAATACTACGGAACACCGTCCTCCAGTGATGAAAAGGTTAAAGGCACTGGGAGTTCCGAAGATAGAACTACCATAACCATTGGCCTTTTTGAAGGTGGTGGTGGACTTGTTGGTGTTGAATTGGAGAGTTTATTAAATGACCGTATTGGGTTTGAAATTGGATTTGGAATAGTTTCATTCTCTTTGGGATTGAATTATCACCTTGGAGTTGGCGGGGTGAAATCCAGTTTTATAGGAATAAAATACAGTAGTATAGGTATGGGACCAAGCCACATGTTTAAAATGGTTGGACCGGAATATACCTATAGGTCAAAAAAGTGGTTTACTGGTTCCATTGGCTTTGGAGGTGTAGTGGATAAAGGGCCATATTTTAAAGAATTACCAAAGGGGAACCAGAAAGATGCTTACATCAACTTAACAATCGGAGGATATTTTTAAACAAAAAAAAGGGAGCGTTTAGCTCCCTTTTTTTGTTTTACAAAATACTTATCCCAAAGGTATAAGGGGTGATTTGTGGCCCTTGATTTTTGGTGAATAAAGTACTCAGACCGTAGTTGGCAAATACCTTAATCCCTTTATATCGGAACCGTAACTGGGCATATCCACCAAAATTGGTGAGGTTAAAATCGTCTTTCCTTTTTGCCTTTTGCTCTGATTTAGATTCGGGGATAAATTTTTGTTTCAGTTTAGATCCTATTCTTAGCTGACCTACAATTCCGGCAGAAATACTGGTTTCTTTGGCTAACTGAAAGCTCATTAGAAGTGGAACGTGTAAACTGGTTATGCGTAATTTGTTCTTCGTGTACTCGCGGTCGGTAACCTCTACTGCCTGCATATATCCATTGGTGTCCAATAAATCCACGTTGTTTTTAAAACTCATACTTGAGTAACTTAACCCTAATCCGGTGGTCAGGTACACATGGTTCTTTTTAAGTGTGATGTTAAACTCAGTAATGTTGATTCCAAAGTAGAGACTCTTTCCTGGAATGGCTTCCCAGTTTTTTAAATCTTCGGAGTAATTGTTCAAACTGCCCAAGCCATCTTCACTGAAGAAATTCACTCCAATATCAAGACCACTCCAAAAACTAGGATCCAATTCTTTCTTTTTTACCGGGTAGGTGATGGTGTCGTTGTTACCGTCGCCATCTAAAACCATTACGGTTACGTTTCCAAAATTAAGCCGAGTAGTATCCTTTTTTGTTTTTTCCTGGGCTGAAAGTCCGCCAGAAATTAAAAGGGCTAATCCGAGTATAAGTTGCTTTTTCATCGTGTTTGTTTTAGGTGTTACGGGTTTGGCTTGGAAAAGTTACAAGTAGGGGGTGGAAATTTACCAAAAGGACATTGATTCCGAGTTGTAAACCGCTGTTCATAAGTGATTTGCGAAATAATAGGGTCTAATGTTCATTTTGAAATCGGAGATCATGAGTTACAACACCCTTTGTCGGCCTGAATTGGTGGACAGGGAACCGTTCCATAGCTGCAATACACACAACAGTCACCCGCTTTTGGCTTTAATATTTTCTCGCATTTTTCGCATTCGTAAAAATACTGGCAAGCCGTGGTGGGCATTTTTTCGGTTTTTTGGAAACCGCAATTTGGGCAGGTAATTTCGGATAAAAGGATAGTCTCCATCATTTTTCGTGTTTACTTGTTACCGTATATCCGGTATGGTTAATTGTTGCTTCAATAGTTTTCAAATCAACGAACTCTGGGTTGTATTTTATTTGGGCATTTCCCGCTTTGTAGGAAGCTTGTACTGAACCAATTCCGTCCAATTGAAGAACTTCATAATTAATGTGCTCCTCACAACTGGTGCAAGTCATTCCTTCTATTTTAAATTCTACCGTTTTTAAGTGTCTTAGTTCGCTCGTTTCTTGTGGTGCTTGAGTGTCGGGGTAGAAGACGTGAGAGTAATACGGGAAAGTCAACATGATGGCCGCAAAGCTTGTTATTAAACCTAAAAACAAAGTGGATTGCAGAAAGGGTTTTTTTTCGTCCGGTCCACAAGCACAATCCAGGTCTTTTTTTGGAAACAGATGTTTATACCAAGCAAAACCCAAGGTTCCTATTGTTAGTGCAATGAGGTAAGGTCTGGCTGGTTCTAGCCAAGAAAAACTGGCGGCCAATCCACTAGATCCTGCAATGAGGGCGATGATGGGCGTAATGCAGCATAAAGAGGCTGCAAAGGCGGAAAGAAGTCCGGCACCCATCCATTTTTTTTCTGTTTTCATTGTGCAGTGGTTTTTTCTTTTTGACCCAAAATGGTAAAAAAGGGTAGAAGCATTGCCGCATAATCTCCTGCGAGTGAGTAGAAAATGGTTTGTCCGTCTCTGCGCGTGTGAATAAGGTTGCGGTCTTTTAGTTTGCGCAAATGTTGCGAAATAGCCGAAACCTGCATTCCCAGTATGTCACTCATGTCACAAACACAGAGTTGCTCTTCCTGATTTAGCAGAAACAGGATTTTTAAGCGAACGGGATTCCCAGCAAGGTGTAGGCGATTGGCCAATAAATCAAAGGCCTCAGAGTCTGAGATAAGTTGGTTTTTACACCTGCTTATCTGGTTTCCATCGGCATCTTTTCGGATGCAGGTAAAATCAGTCATACGATAAATGTACAACTAAACGCTTATTTAAGCAAATGCTAAAACAAACGTCAGTCTTGTGAAAAATAAGAGGGTTCCCAAAAGGATCACCAAGGCAGATTTCTTGTTTGGCCCTCGGGAGTTTGTTAATACCGGGATTCAGGAATTAGCAATTTTTGGATTTCAGAACGGCATGGAACCTTTTTACACCACTGCATTCAATTCTTATTTTTGTTCCAGGTGTTCCATCGCCATGATGCTCGGAGAGGTGTAAAATGCAATCCCCTTTTGAAACTTGAAAATATGCGGGCATACCCGTTTCATGTTTGTGCTCCCAATCCAGATTAAAACCCAGGTAGTCAATATAAAATTCGAGGGCCTTTTGAACGTCATAAATACGTAAAATAGGGCTGGACGCTTTAAATTCCAGGGGCTTTAAAATCTAATTTAAACCCTAAAAAAACCGAAATCGGACGGTTGTTGCTGAGCGAGATTGTGGTAGATATAATCAGAATGCCATTAAAAAAATGAAAGATTAACCCCCCTATCTAATTCGGATTTTATGCTTAAAATCATCCAACTGAATATATAATTCCCCTTGATCTTCCAGGATATTTTTAAGATCAAATGACAAGGATTTATGTCTCAAAGCTTTGCACATATCCTGATCGTTAAAATAAAAATGAACCTCGAAATACGGGCGGTTCAATTTATCCCATTTTAAGACCCCATCTGTGGCCAAAGTTTGTTCAACCAGTCCACAACCTCCGCCATAACTAATGTTAAAAAACAAGGTATCATTTACCACCCGTATATATTGGTTGATGTCCTCCGCATTGTGAGATACGCCACCGGTTGAATGAGTAAATTGGTATTGCCCATTGTTGTTAGCCGAAAACAAACTATCGTTAATGATTAGGGTGGATTTTATTACTTCTTGTGCGAAAGTCAAAAAGGAGGATGAAACCCAAATCAAAATGATAAACAAGTGCTTCATACTATTTTTTTAACTCCTTTTTATCCGCACAAAACCCAAGTCAAACTCCTTGGTGGTGGGAGTCCTTTTGTACCAAGAGCGTTCCTCCAACAATTTTTTCCCAAGCCCCAAGGCTACGGCTGGGATTTGATCTGGATTATTGAATAGGTAATTCCCCACCTGCCGCACATTGCTTAAATTATTTTTGCTAGGTGCTTCAATTTTGTTGTGCACCAGAATACGGGCTAATTCCTCCGTAGGTAGGGCTTTCATTTTTTTAGGTGTTAAAAGGTGGACCTCCGCCAGGGTTTCGGGTGCCCGTGTCCTCGTTTTTGGCGCCTTTGGTTTCACCCTCACCTCTTGTTTTACAACCTTAACTTCAGTAGCCGGAATAGCCATTAATTCCACTTTCTCTTGGCGGATATCCAAATCGGGTGTCCGAGGTGCAAAATCCCCATTGGGTGTGTTTAGTAAACCAGTGCCCAGGCTGACCAATAAGGTTAAGCTTGCAGCAATGGATACGATCTTTTTCCACGGGTATGCGGGCCCCTTTTTTAGGCCTCTTTTAAATGCGTGAGGCAGATAAATGAGCGGGCGGGCCAAACGTGTTTTTGCCTCCAGCTGCTCCAAGGCCGCGTTCATATCCAGCGTCCGCTTTAGCACACTTTTATCCAATTTGCCTACAGGAACTGCGGTGAGGTCTAATTCTTCAAATCCTTGAAATTCCTCCTGTAAATCAGGGTTTTCCTCCAAAAAGAGAACAAAAGCCTGATGTTCCTCGGGGCTTAATGTACCTTCCAAAAAATCCAAGGCCCATTCTTCGTAATTCGTTCTATCTACGCTCATATCAACACCTCCTTTTTTCCAATAAAACGTTGTAATTTTTTCCGACCTCTGAATATTTCAACCTTCGTTTGAACCAAACTAATCTCCAGAATATCCGCAATTTCTTGGTAGGAATACCCTTCGTAATCGCGGAGTAATATGGCTGACTTTTGGTTTTCGCTAAGCTGCAATAATCCCTGGTGCAACCAATGTTGGGTGTCCCAATTCGACTCGCTAGCTTCGTAACTTATGGGGAGCTGATCTATTTCTTGAGGACTCTGGAATTTATTGCGCCGATAATGATCTACAAAACAATTGTGGGCCGTGCGGAATAAGTACGATTTGGCGGTTTCAAGGATGATGGAATCACAACGCATCCACACCTTTTCAAAGACGTCTTGGCACAAGTCTTGCGCTAGCTGATGATCCTTGCAAAGCGAAAACAAGAAACGGAAAATGCCGTCACTGTGTTTGTCGATGCAGTGGTTGTATTCCTTGAGGTTCATATCCGTGATACGGATGAAGTTACAAAAAGTTACAGGAGGGAATTAAATCCGGAAATTTGGACTCCAATTTTCCATTGTGCCTGGTCTTTTACGTGAAAAACTCCGCGTTTTGCGTTGGGACTGACTTCCCCATACAAGCCAAAATTCCTGAAGAATAAGCCCAGTCGAACCCCGTGCTGGAAATCCGAAAAAATGATATTTTCTTTAAGGATGGTCCCGACTTCGTTGGTGAATTTGATTTCCGAGAAGCCCCGCAGCACATAGGCACTAAGGTTGATTCGGGTAGATTTCCTTTTGGAAAGGTAAATTTCCAATCCAGATCTCCACACCAATCCATAGTGGCGCATCTGGTATGTACGCTGAATTTTTTGTTTTTGCAAAATCACTTGTGCACTTATGGCTGTGGTGATGTACAATCCCTGACGCAAGTAAATAACCGG
>JBLHJD010000139.1:0-6656 GCA_047618705.1 Luteibaculaceae bacterium | reverse complement strand
AATGATGTTTTAATTCAAATTGAGGGCTTAAGAAAGTCGAAATTGGATTAGGTGGCTGCTTTTGAGGTAATTAATGGGTGTTGTGTGTAAGAAAGGCATCGGGAAGAATAAGTATAATCTCTCTTTTAAGAACCACATTATGCTTACCTAGATTCATCCAAAATTACCCATGCGCACCAAAGCCAAAACCCGGGCCTATTATTTAGACCAATTGGGGTTTCACGAATTTGGGAGCACGGATTATCCGGAATATTTAATGCTGGAAAAGGATGGAATTCAAATTCACTTTTTTGAGTTCAAAACCCTTAACCCCAAGCAGAATTATGGGCAGGTATACATCAGAGCAAATAACATTGCTGGTTTGTATCAGGAATTATTGGAAAATGGAACCACCATCCACCCCAATTCTCCTTTGGAACATAAACCATGGGGGCAAAAGGAATTTGCACTGTTAGATCCGGATAATAATTTACTCACCTTTGGAGAAAGTGTGGAGTGATGTGAATCCTCGTGCTCTTTCCTTTGAAAGTTCCTAGGAATAGAGATTTAATGAAAATCCTTTTATAACTTTGGGAGATGATCAAATTGGTCGAGGAAAATATTGAAAAACTCAGGAACATTTGCAAAACCGGTAGTGTTGCGGAATTGTATTTATTCGGATCTGCTGTTTCGGGGAATTTTAGTGATACCAGTGATCTGGATTTTGCTGGTCTTTTTAAGGAAGGATTAACACCAATTGAACATGGCGATTCATTTTTTTCCTTGATGTTTAATTTAAAGGAGTTATTCGATAGAGAAATAGACCTTGTCTCATATCGCGTTGTGAAAAATCCGATTTTTAAAGCAGAGTTAGATAACACCAAAATTTCTCTGTATGCAGCCTAATAAGATATTGAAGTTGTTATAGCCGAATTAGAAAAAATTAACGAGCTTCATTCCAATGATTATATGCAATTTGAGTCAAACTTCATGGCTGTAAGGACAGCAGAGCGAGATTTAATGATAATTGGAGAGGCGATAAATCAGCTTCAAAAACGGGATCCCACAATAAATATTTCATGCACAAAACACATCGTAGGGTTAAGAAATCTAATTGTTCATTCCTGTGATTCCATAGAACCAACCACTCTTTGGAGAATTCTCCAAAAAGATATTCCTGTTTTGAAAGGTGAAATACATCAACTTAGAAATCAATAACGAGTTGCATCAAAACTTCCCAAACCAAAATAAATGGGAGAGTTGATAATAAGGATTATTGAAAAATTGAGGGTTGTCCTTGAATAAACGGGGAACCGATTTCTATTAGACACTACTTTCAATACTTAAGTTTCGCGTCCTAAATCCAAGGGAAATATTTATTACATTCAATAAAATGGAAACAACCAACTGGTCCATCTGCGAAGCATGCCAAGGTCGGGGCAAAAAAAGCCAACGATTGCGCAAAAAAGCACGCCTTCGGTACCAGCTTGAATTGGAGCACTTCGAAAAAGGGGATAAAAAGGAGCTTCCACCAATCCGGCCAAAAGGCCACCAAGAACCCTGTGCACACTGCTCCGCTGCTGGTGTGGTTGCAGCACCATTACCCCCTAAGCCTGACCATGAAAATTATCCCCACGTAGCAATAATTGGTGGTGGAATTGGGGGTGCAGCTTTGGCTGTAGCTTGTTTGCATCGGGGTATACCTTTTACCTTGTATGAGCGCGACACCAGTTTTGATGCCAGGTCCCAGGGCTATGGTCTCACTTTGCAACAGGCTACTAAAGCCATTGATGGTTTGGGGGTTTTTAATTTGGAGGATGGGATCATATCTACCCGGCACTTGGTCCACACTCCAGAAGGAGAGTTAATAGGGGAGTGGGGAATGCGGAAATGGTTAAAAACAAAAGACAACTCGACTCCAAAACGCACCAACATCCACATTGCCCGACAAGCTTTGCGATCTGCCATTTTGGATCAACTCCAAAGACATAGTTCAGTACAATGGGGACATCAATTCCTCAATTTTAAGGAAAAACCAGAGGGAGGACTAGAGCTTAGTTTTATGGCTGAGGGTAAAAAGAAGCAAGTTAATGCCGATTTGCTTGTTGGAGCGGATGGAATTCGAAGTGCGGTCCGGCCTTTATTGATTCCTGAGGAAACAACTCCACTGCGTTACCTCGGCTGCATTGTTATTTTGGGTATTTGCCCCTTGTCAGCCATAGAGGACCATGAGCTTTTGGATTCAGCCACTGTTTTCCAAACCGCCAATGGCCACGAACGTATTTATATGATGCCATTCTCCAAGGATGCTGTAATGTGGCAACTTAGTTTTCCTATGACGGAAAAGGAGGCCAAGGAACTGAGTGCCAAAGGACCTGAAGCTTTGAAGGAAGAAGGATGTAAGAGAACACAATGGCATAAACCTATTCCGCAAATTATGGGGGCAACTGAGATACAAGCAATTTCTGGTTATCCGGTATACGACAGAGCTTTGCTAACACCTGATTTATTAACATCAGGAGGCCCCGTAACAATACTTGGGGATGCGGCGCACCCAATGAGTCCATTCAAGGGGCAGGGGGCAAATCAAGCCTTGTTGGATGCGTTGTCTTTAGCTCGAGAAATCACCCAAGGGTGCAGACCAAAGTCGAACTGGCGGGAAAAGGGAATAAGGGCAAGTGTTTTGGAGGCATTTGAATTGGAAATGTTGGACCGCAGTGCTGCAAAGGTGGAAGATTCAGCCGAGGCAGCACAATTCCTGCATTCGGACATTGTGTTGCACCAAGGGGATGAGCCGAGGGGAAGGGTTTTGAAGCGAAATGAAGGATAAGTGAAACGTACATTCGCTTCAAATTGATCCTTTCTTTAGGACTCAGTTTTATGGTTATATTAAGTATCTTTTAGTCTAATTTTGATTAATTCTGAATCGAATAGGAGCACTATGGAAACGTTAAAGAAATTTTTAGAATTTGAATTAATCAGGATCGGTGAACATGGAATTCAAGTGTACTCCTTAGCGATTATTTTGTTGATTTTTTTGCTAACCAACTTCATGTTATGGCTTATCCAAAAAGGCCTTTTTCGCAAACGCCGTTTCAAAAAGTTAGACAAAGGAAGTGCCTACGCATTGTTCCAAATCATAAAATATGTGGTTTGGGTAGTGGCCATCGGATTTATATTAGAAACAATAGGTGTTAAGGTAACCGTATTAATTGCCGGTTCTGCTGCCCTTTTGGTTGGTGTTGGTTTGGGTTTGCAACAAACATTTAACGACATTATTTCAGGGATTATATTACTCTCAGAACAGTCCATAAAAATTGATGATGTTCTGGAGATAGATGGGGATGTAGTAAAAATTCAGAGTATTGGTCTCCGGACTTCCAAAGGCTTAGATACCAATGATATTTCCATCATTATCCCCAACTCATCCATTACCACCAATAAAGTAATTAACTGGAGTCACCAAACCCGAAAAACTCGGTTTAGGATAGATGTAGGGGTGGCTTATGGGAGTGACGTAGATAAGGTTATTCGTATTTTGGAGGAGAGTGCCTTTGAGCATACCGACATTTCGGACCGCGAGTTAACTGAGGCCCGTTTGGTGGATTTTGGAAACTCTTCCTTGGATTTTCAGGTTTTGTTTTTTAGCAAAAACATCTTCCGGATCAACAAAGTAAAAAGCGATATCCGGAGAATAATCAACAAGAAATTTATTGAAAACGGAATTATTATTCCTTTCCCTCAAATGGATTTACACGTTAAATCGAACGGGTCTAGCGGCCAGAATGGGGATGGGTAATCCCTAATTTTTAATCAAAGGGAAATAAACAATGGAAGAACCCATTATGGATCAAATATCGAATAGAACATTAATAAGTAGGCTGTACAGTTCTGCGGAACAGCAATTGTTAGAGGCAGAATATGACATCGAAAGTTGGACACAGTGGTACGCGGTAGTGCAGGCACTTACCGATCCTGAAAAGATGGTGTACATAATTGTGAAACTCAATAAAACCGTTACCAACGGAGGGTTTTCAGAGTTTTATGAAAGCTCCATGGGGGTGTTTGCCCCTGAAATCATCCATGTGCTTTCCGAAATAAAAGCAATTGGAACAGCCGAGGTAGTTGGGAAAACTTTATCTGTAGTTAACCCAGCTGGCCTTTTGGATGATGACTACAAAAACTTCATTTTTAAGATTGCCCTCACTGAGCAGCAAAGGGTTCAACTTTATGCCCAAGATATGGGCTACGACCAGCTTCACGATCAAGAGAACTTGGAGGATTTACTGGGTGGATATTTACAGGCTTTATTTGCCTAGAATCTTTGCATTGGAATGGATAAGAACGAGGTTCAAATCACACAAGTCCATTTTAATATAAAGGGAGGATAAAGGCAGTATTATTCTGTAAAGGGGCTGCCAAGATGAAGAGTAGGGTATAGAGTGCCCTGTAGTTTGCTTATACAGAAAGGACACACTCCTCGCAGCTCTTTATTTGCCCGTAATATGTTTCACGGTATTTTTGCATGGTTTGGATGGGTAGCCCTAAAAAGTACTTTTTGATGTAGGTAACTCGAGCTGTAAGCTTCCCCATCTTTAAATTATACCGATCTTCAGTTTTGGTGGTTCTTTTAATATAAATCAACTTCATAAAATGCGTTCTTTCCCTATAACTTAACATAATATCTGACAAAAGCAAGGAAACTGGACTTTGTTTGGGTTTGTTCGGTAGCCTTTTATTTCTTGGGGAGCTGAATTATGGAGGCGAATTTTTCCTTAAAGGCATATTCAGCCTGAAATATAGGGCTCCACACATTTTTTATTTCAGCCTGTTTCCCTAATTTATCTTTTCAATACCTTCGCTGCCTTATTTACCCATCCCATCCTAAAAGCACCTTTTGCTCTTGAGATGCTGGATACAACACCTCACCCTCATTTCAATGGAAAGCAATAAAGATAAAGTGCAACTAAACCAAGATCAGATAGATCAGTGTATTTCCATTTTAGAAACCCTGAATGCGGATACAGATCAGATTTTTGATATTCCAACCGAAAAAAGGGTGGAATTGTTTACCCAGGCAGGGAGGTTGTCGAGACCAGACAGAGAGGAGTTTAAAAAACGTAAAAAAAGCGCCAAGAAAAAAGCCAGGAAAGCGGCTTTGGAAGCGGATAGAAAGGCCCGGAATAAAACCGGAATAAGAAGTGCACGGGATGCCTCGGTTTTTGTGGCCCCAAAAATGATCTCCCTTACCGGAGAAGAAAACAAAAAGGAAGCAAAACAGGTAGCTCCGCGTAACTGTTACGTGTGTAAGGAAGTATTTACAACCCTGCACCACTTTTACGACACTATGTGTGAGTCTTGTGGTGACTTTAACTACGCCAAACGTTTCCAAACCGCCAATCTAAAAGGACAGGTGGCCTTGGTTACCGGATCTCGCCTAAAAATCGGTTACCACATAACCCTAATGATGTTACGTGCTGGTGCAACTGTAATTGCTACCACCCGTTTCCCGGTAGATTCAGCAATCCGCTACGCCAAGGAGGATGATTTTGAGCAATGGGGACACCGCCTCCAAATCCACGGCCTCGATTTACGGCATATTCCTAGTGTGGAAATTTTCTGCAACTACATAGAACAGAAATACGAGAGGCTCGACATTCTAATCAACAACGCGGCCCAGACTGTTCGCCGTCCCGCCGGTTTTTACCAGCATTTACTACCCAACGAGGAGTTGCCTATTAGCCAACTTCCTCCGTATGTTCAGGGTATTCTGAAAGACCATGGATCGTGTTTACACGAGTTAAGAAGTTTAACAGGCTCCACTGAAAATAGCAACAAAAACATTCCTGTTGCCTGGAATGGAAAACAACCTGGTATCGGCCTTACGGCTTCGGCTAAATTGTCGCAAATACCGTATGCCATTGATAACTCGCTCAAAAGTGAAGAGGTGTTTCCAAGTGGTAAACTAGATGCCGATTTGCAGCAAGTAGATTTACGCAAAACCAACAGCTGGAGGCTCATGATGGGGGAGATCGAAACCTATGAAATGTTGGAAGTTCAGTTGGTTAATTCGGTAGCCCCTTTTGTTTTGTGTAACCGTTTGGTTCACATTATGAAGAAGGACAATACGGGTATGAAACACATCATCAACGTTTCTGCCATGGAGGGTAAATTTCACACCTATCACAAAGAATCGCGCCATCCGCACACCAATATGGCCAAGGCCGCATTAAACATGATGACCTTAACCTCGGCTGGAGAATTTTCCAAATTTGGTATTTACACCAACGCTGTGGATACCGGCTGGGTAACCGATGAAGATCCAGCGGAGTTGGCCAGGAAAAAAGAAGAAGTGCATGACTTTCAACCCCCGCTCGACATTGTAGACGGTGCTGCCCGGGTAATGGATCCTTTGTTTGACGGAATCAACTCCGGAAAACACTGGTGTGGGAAATTCCTGAAGGATTATAAGCCGATTGGGTGGTAGGAAAGAGGAGTTTTGAGTATTGAAGGAGTGAAGGTAGTAGAGTGGTGAGAAAGGTGCTCATTACTTTAATCTTGCATCTGGGTATGCCGTAATTCTTAACCCTGAAAGGGTGATGTAACTATTCCTGATATGTACCGTCTCGTTGCGGGATGGATTGCATCCAACCCTCGTGTATATCGTCTCGTTGCGG
>JBLHJD010000138.1:0-6731 GCA_047618705.1 Luteibaculaceae bacterium | reverse complement strand
ATACCCTCCTCAAAATCAAGAAAATAGGTGGATCTAGTGGGTTGTTTGAAGTTGTAAATTTGAGAAGTGTCTTGGTTGGGGATTTTTGACCGTTCGGTGATGTATTTCTCCCATTCTTTTGCAGCCAGTTTAAAACTCCAGTTGTAATGAGGTTGGTCCAAACAAAAACTATCACTCACACTTCGCAAGCTAGGCACAGGTGACATCCATACATTCTCGCTATTCACCGTCTCTCCACCACAGTTGCTATGAAAAGCAGCCGTAACAAATTGGAGGTCGTCATTGACGATCACCTTCCCGACTGTTTGAAGAATACCAAGTTGGATGTCCGGATTACTGCGGCTAATCCCATGGTACACCTGGCAATGCACCTGATCGCACACACTAAATCCTGTGGACTTGTGCCGCCGGAGGTTTTTGAGGGCATAGGTTCTGGAAATGGTTCCTTGAACTTTATAAAACTCCAGGGTTTGACTTCCTCCTGTTTCCGCCTCAACAACTCCGGGTAGATAATCTTCTAGCGGCAATTGGTTCACCAAAATGATGCGTTGGTTGTGGGAAAACAACTCCAGATCACCAGAATACCACCGTTCTGTTTTCTTTGGAGTAATAGGCAACACTTTAAATGAGGAGGAATCATTTTTAGGAGTAACGAATACCGGATCCGCAATTGGACCATACACCTGACCATGCAATTCAAGAACCAAGTTCCCACCTTGGCGGGAACATTTGACTAAGTCGCCTGGATTTAAAAGTAGGGCCAAATTTGGAGCACTAATCTGATATTCCCCAGACTGAATTCCAATGTAAAAACTTTGAATTTTTGCGTTGTTAAATAATCCAATACGCAGGCTATCCTCTTGGGCATTTCCAGCCAAAAAAAACAGATTACACACCAGAAACAAACCGATTTTACGCATTCAAAACAACATTAGCTACAGCCTCAGAGGCTTTTGTATTGACACTCAACTTATCTTTTAACTCCTTAAACATATTAGCCTGAATAACACCTACTTCAGCATCATTCAGCCAGCTATTTAAATTGTGAATATTTGCTTCATCCTGGATAAATTCGGGCACTGCTGGTCGGTCCAATATTAAATTTACCAAGGAAATATATTTTACTTTAATCAGCATTTTTGCAATGCGGTAAGTAAGGCCACTTGTCTTATAAACAACCGCTAATGGAATGCCGTACAACGCCGATTCTAGAGTAGCCGTTCCAGAGGTAACAAGTGCTCTTTGGCATTGGCCTAAACAGGCTTTCATTCCACCAAATTCCATCTCCACATTGGGCAAGGATAAAATGGAATTATACATCTCTATTGGCATGCTTTTTACCCCACACACCAAAAAGGATTTATCCGGATTCAGCTCAGCTAATTCTTGGAACAAAGGCAACATTCGCTCCAGTTCTTGAACTCTTGAACCGGGAAGCAAGGCAATTTTATGCCCCAATTCAACCGTACCTGAAACCTCCTCCAGCAGAGGATGACCCACATAATGACTTGCTACACCGAGGGCTTTAAAAAAGGGCTTTTCGAAGGGCAGAATAACACACAATTCATCCACCCACTGTTTGATGATTTTGTAGCGATTCTTTTTCCAAGCCCACAGCTGGGGTGCAATAAAATACACTGTTTTAATACCTAAGAGCTTGGCGAATTTTGCAATGCGCAGGTTAAATCCCGGATAATCTACCAAAACAAGGACCTCGGGATTGAAAGCTTCAATCTGTTGCTTGCATAGTTTTAGATTGCGAAATATGGCTCTCAAATTTTTGATTACCTCTAACACACCCATGTAGGCGTGATTTTTATAGTGCTTCAGTAAACCACCTGGGCTAACCTCTTCCATGGCATCTCCACCCCAAAACTGAAATTCAGTATTGGGATTTTGACGTTTAATTTCCTGCATTACTTTACTCGCGTGGTCATCACCCGACTTTTCACCTGCAACTAAAAATATTCGCATTAAAAGAACCTTAAATAAACAATGATAGGTGCAAACACAAAGGTAGCGAGCAATATACCCCGAGCCGTTTCAACTTGATCTTTCCTATTCACGATAAAGAATACCAACCCGTTTACCCACAAACTAACCGCGAGAATTGGAGATTGCATGGAACGAATGGTAAAAAAACGCTCCAAAAAGGTCATGTAGTCAATTTCGTAAAACTGAACATACACTAATCCAAAGCTGAGCAATCCAATTACTGGGCCTATAAACCCAATGATTAATCCTAACGTCTTACTTCCCTTCGCCATAATTATTTTGGTTTAAGTGTGAAATTGCATGGTGCGCTGTCATGTCGAACTGAGTTGGAACAATGGAAACATATCCGTTTTCAAGGGCCCAAACGTCGGTATCTAACCCTTTATCGTGGTTCAAAAATTGTCCTTTGAGCCAATAATAGGGCTGTTTCATTGGATCAGTACGCTCCTCAAAGCTATCGTCCCATTTCCCCAATGCTTGGCGGCACACGCGGGTTCCTTTAATTTCGGAGGCAGGTAACATGGGAATATTTACGTTGAGGCAAATGTTTTCAGGAAAATCGTCTGAAATCACCCGTTCAATAATCCGGGGAAATAATGCGGCACAGGCCGAGAAATCGGCATCTGCACTGTGGTTCAATAAACTAAATCCAATGGAGGGAATGTTTTCTAAAGCCCCTTCCACTGCTGCCGACATAGTTCCGGAGTAAATAACATTGATGCTGTTATTGGCACCATGATTTATTCCAGAAAGCAACAAATCTGGTTTTTGGTCGAACACCTGTGAAATTGCGATTTTCACACAATCTACTGGGGTTCCAGAGCACGAATAGGCCTCTACACCCCAGTCCGTTTTTATTTTATTCAGCCGAACTGGACTCTCCACAGTAATGGCATGACCCATCCCTGATTGCCCTTTATCTGGGGCTACTACCTTAACCTCTCCAAATGCTTTGGCGATTTTCACAAGCTCAGAAAGCCCTTTCGCAAAAATACCATCATCATTGGTCACCAATATTTTAAGGCGTTTTTCCATGGCACCAAAGGTAAAAAGCTGGCTTAAATAAACCCCCTTTATACCTTAAATAAGTTTCCTTTCTAACTTCAGTTTTTATAGCTTTATGCCCCAATGCCAAAAAGATGATAAAAAAAGGAGTTTTTGTTTTAATAGCCCTCACCTGTTCCTCCCTTGGATACAGTCAAATTAAAGAGGTTAGCAATTCCAATGTAAAAAAGGTGAATGTGTACCAAACAGGTGCCCAGGTCATCAGAACCTTTGCCATATCTGCTGGTGGGGACTTTCAATTAAAAGGACTTTCCCCACAATTGGTTCCAGGGAGCATTGAGTTTTCCGGAAATGCCAAGTTTAATGTGCATAATATCCAGTTTTTTACGGTAAAACAAACCAATGGCCAACTGCCAACGGCCGCAAAAGCTGTTATGGACCAATTGAACCGGAAAAAGTATGATTTACTGACCCGCGACCAAATGAGCGAGGTGTATGCCGCTGAAAAAGAAATGCTTGTTTCCAACAAAAACATCATAGGAAATGGCGCCAATGTGGCGGATTTACAAGAATTAATGGGCTACACCAGAACCAAACTGCGGGAGCTTAACCTGAAACTCTACGAAATCCAAGAAGAAAAAATATCCATTAATGCTGAAATTGCACAACTTCAGATTCAGTTAAAACAATTGGGTGTTCAGGAAAGTCAAAATGAAGGTGTGATGGCATTCCGAATCGCAGATTTATTCGGCCCTGCCGAAGTACAGGTGAGTTATTTTGTGAATGGACCAAGATGGCAAGCTACGTATCACCTAACCGACATGGAAAATGGAGCTTTGGTTCTCGAGAAAAAAGCGGTTATCACCAATAACTCTTTGGAAAATTGGAATGGCGTTAAACTGACGCTAAATTCTGGTTACCCCAATCTAGTAAGTGTATTACCAACTTTGGAATCCAATGTTCTGCGCAACGAACCTCAAATAAGCAACAACATGTATGGTAAAGCGGCCCGTTCAGATATGGCCTATGCCACCATGGATGTCGATATGGGGATTTCCACGAATCAGGATGCCTCTGGTGTTTTTTATAGCATAGATCAAACCGAAACCATTAATTCCTTTTCGAGTAAGGAATTCACCTTGGACTCTCGAAATATCACTGCAACACTGGGCTACTTGGCTATCCCAAAACTAGATCCTTCGGTGTACATTCAAGCCACATTCTTGAATACAACATTATTGGAACCGGGGCAAATTTGGGTATATCGTGCCAATAAATTAGTTGGAAAATCGCGTATTTCAGATCCGGTAAACGGTAAATATGTAGTATCCTTAGGAAAAACTAATTCAGTAAATGTGGTGCGAACCGAATTGACTGACCCCGACTCGAAAGGCGGTGTTTTAAGTGGAGGGAAAATTCGCAAAAACTTCCGTTTCGACATTAGCAGTTCTGGGCCCGTAAAATTACCCTTGCAAATTAGGGATCAAGTTCCTGTGTCGGATGACAACTCCATTGAAGTGGAGCCCCTAAATTTGAGTGGTGGACAATTGAACGGTCAGACAGGAGAAATTATTTGGGATCTCAGCTTAACTGGCGGGCAACAGAATATAGAGTTTAACTATTTAGTAAAACATCCAAAAGGATATAAGTTAAAGATCAGATAAAATATGCGTACTATATTTTTAACCGCCTTTGTGTGTTTTTTAGGTCTTGGAGTGGGTTGGAGTCAAGATTCCGCCAATTGGACCACTCCTATCCTAATTGAAGGAACTAAAGGAAAAATCGAATTAAATTTCCCTGAAATAACAGGAGACACCACCTTATATATTGAAATAGATGGTGAAGGTTTGGACGCCAACTTTGCCGAAGGAAAAGCAACCATCGAAACCATAGTTAAAGAGGAAATCGAAATAAAAAATGGAGAGGACGAACTCGTTCTAAATTCTGATCCTATTCCCCTTTGGTTGTCGATTATTCCTCCCCTAATAGCCATCATTATTGCCTTGGTAACCAAGGAGGTTGTTTCCTCCCTATTACTAGGGGTAATCAGCGGTGGGGCCATTATTGGCATTTATCAGAAAGGATTTATGGGCTTGTTTTCTGGGCTTTTCAGAACCATAGACCATTACATCATTAACGCCCTAACAGATTGGGGACATTGCGCTGTAATTTTGTTCAGCATCCTGATAGGAGGAATGGTTACCGTCATTTCCAAAAATGGAGGAATGCAGGCCATCGTAAATCGAATTTCCCGAAGAGCCAAAGATCCAAAATCGGGTCAAATGGCCACGTATATTCTGGGTATCGCCATCTTTTTTGATGATTACGCCAACACCCTGGTTGTTGGAAATACCATGCGAGCCATTACAGATAAACTTCGGATTTCTCGGGAAAAGCTAGCCTACATTGTAGATTCTACAGCAGCTCCAATAGCAGCAATTGCTTTTGTTACCACCTGGATTGGTGCTGAATTGGGGTACATTTCAGATGGAGTGAAACAAATTGAATCCTCTTTGGGTGTATCAATTTTAGAGGGGCCCTACACCATTTTTATGGGGAGTTTAAAATATTCCTTTTACCCCATCCTTACCCTTATTTTTATTTTAATCCTCATTCTCAAGCAGCGCGATTTTGGTCCGATGTTAAAGGCCGAAAAGCATGCTCGGAAACACGGGGTAACGGACGACTCCTCCGATGGAGTTCAAGACGATGAATTTGATCCGGTGGAAGGTGTTCAACCCAAAGCGTACAGAGCTGTTATTCCGATCTTAATTGTTATCCTAGGAACCATCATTGGTTTATTCTACACCGGTTGGGATATCGAAGTGTGGGCGGATCTTGATTTGAGTTTTGGAAAAAAATTATCCAAAACAATTGGTTCCTCAGACAGTTACACTGCTTTGCTGTGGTCTAGTTTATTGTCGTTAATCTCAGCCATAGTATTAAGTCTGAATATTCCGAATGTAAAATTGCCGGACGCCGTAAAATGGAGTGTAAGTGGGTTTAAATCCATGATTAATGCCGTAATCATTTTGGTGCTGGCTTGGGCCCTAGCTGGAGTGACTAAGGAACTGCACACTGCAGACTTTTTAACCCAAAGTATTGGAGATTGGCTACCGGTATTTTTGGTCCCTGCATTTACCTTTGTATTGGCCGCCTTGGTCGCTTTTGCAACCGGAAGTAGTTGGGGAACCATGGCCATTCTTTATCCGTTGGTACTTCCATTAGGTTGGATGGTTTGTCAATTGGCCGGAATGGACTATGAACCAACCATGGCCATTTTTTATCATGTAGTTTCCTGTGTACTTGCTGGGTCCGTTTTAGGAGACCACTGTTCACCAATATCGGATACAACTATCCTGAGTTCTTTGGCCAGTAGATGTAATCACATAAGCCACGTAAAAACCCAATTGCCTTATGCTTTAACGGTGGGTGGAATTTCTATTGTGGTTTGTAGCATTCCAGCTGCACTTGGGGTGTCGCCTTGGTTAACCATTTTAGCGTCCATCGGGATCATGTACTTCATTATTGTCCGCTTTGGTAGGTCGAGTACCTAAAGTTATTTCAATAAAAAAAGGAGCTCTAGAGGCTCCTTTTTTTATGATTTAGAATTTACTAACCGCGCGTATTCCGCAATTTGCAAGTCCGCATTTTTTTTCCAATCGTAGTTTTTGAGGACAAATTTTCTTCCTTCCTCTCCCATCCTTTTTCTTTTGGATGCGACCATTAAG
>JBLHJD010000137.1:0-6833 GCA_047618705.1 Luteibaculaceae bacterium | reverse complement strand
TGGTTGATTTTAGCCTACTTACTACACACTATTGGTGAACTATGTGCATCACCAGTTGCCCTTTCTTTTGTAACCAAATTGGCACCAGTAAAATATGCTTCTTTTATGATGGGAGCGTACTTTGCCGCAACCGGACTTGGAAACAAAGTTGCTGGATTGTTGGGTGAGTATTCTGCTTCTTGGGGAGAATTCGAAACCTTCACAGGTATTGCCGTTTTCGCCATCATATTCGGACTTTTGATTGTAGCAATTTTAAAGCCATTAAAACGCCTTACTCACGGTGCTGAAGAACCAGAGAAAGCCGAAAAAGAAGAAGTAATGGAAGCGGTTGATGCTTAATTTAGAACTATGAAAACCAACGCACTGCCCTTCGGTGGATCGGATATAAATCAACGGCTTGTTCTGGGTCATCCGTCCGGTTTGTTTGTTTTGTTCTTCACAGAAATGTGGGAACGATTCTCCTACTACGGAATGCGCGCCCTTTTGGTCTTGTTCCTTACCTCTGCTCTCATGGACGGTGGTTGGGCTTGGCCCCGGGAGTCGGCTTTGGCTTTGTATGGAACGTACACTGCCCTGGTGTACCTTACCCCTATTCTGGGTGGGTATTTAGCCGACCGATTTATGGGTTACCGGTGGGCGGTTGTGATTGGTGCTTTAGTAATGACTTTGGGGCATGCGGCTATGGCCATTGAAACCCCATTTGCGCTATACTTTGGGTTGTTTTTACTGATAATAGGGAACGGTTTTTTTAAGCCGAATATGACTTCTATAATTAGTGAAGTGTATAAGGATCATCCTGAAAAAAAGGACGGGGCATTCACCATTTATTACATGGGAGTTAATGCTGGTGCTTTTTTAGGGATTATGCTTTGTGGATACATCGGTGAAAAAATTGGCTGGTCTTACGGATTCGGATTAGCTGGGATTTTTATGTTATTTGGAATGCTGCAATTTCATTACACGCAGGGTATTTTCGCTAATATTGGTTTAGCTCCGAAAAGGGTAGATGGCAAGGCTGAGATAGTCGTTAAAGAGGGAGATGAAAAACTCAACCTATTTACGGGTATAGACAAAATTCTAATGGTCCTTGTTTCCATTTTGGGACTTCTGTGGATTATTAACGATCCATTGGATAAAATTGCAGACAAGGGTTATCTCAACTTCAATATTGCAGGTATGGATGCCTCCAATGTTATCATTATTGGCGCCCTCATTCTTTTCTTATATCTCATTATTTCTAGGACAATACGCTACAGTTTAGTGGTTCGGGATCGGATTATTGCTGTGGCCATATTTGCCTTTTTTACGGTATTCTTTTGGGCTGCCTTTGAGCAAGCCGGAGGATCTATGTCCATTTTTGCCCGGGACTACACCGACCGCTTATTGGATGGCTCTGCTGCTATGGGTTTTAAGATTTTCAACACCCTACTAACCATTGTACCGATGGGAATTATTACCTATGTTCTAATCCTCCTTTTTAAACAAACATTTGAGAAGTATGCCTTAGGTAATGTTTTTTTGGCCTTCAGTTTTGTCCTTATTTGGGGGATCGTAATTTGGATGTTAGTTCGGGAGTTTAACGCCGAAACAGCCGAAGTGAATGCTTCTTGGTTCGGAATTCTGAACTCCTTTTTTATAATAGCCTTTGCTCCTTTGTTTTCCAAAATATGGGAGAGTAAATACAATCCTCCTGCCGCTGTAAAGTATGGGCTTGGATTAATCTTACTTGGATTGGGATTTGGAGCTCTAGCCTTTGGTGCAAGCACTATCCAATCTGGTGCAGAAACGGCTTCGGTAAGTATGATTTGGCTGGTTTTCGCCTACCTTTTCCATACTTTAGGAGAGCTTTGTTTATCGCCCGTTGGATTATCTTATGTAAGTAAATTGGTGCCAGGACGTATGATTGGCATGATGTATGGTATCTGGTATTTGGCCATTGCCATCGGAAATAAGACAGCAGGGACAATTGGAGGTATGATTGATGAGATCACGGCCCACCATTCCATGGCCTTTTTCTTTTTATTATTTACCATTATTCCGGCCGCTGCTGGTTTGGTGTGTATAGGATTAAACCCCGTTTTTAAGCGCTTAATGCACGGGATTAAATAAACGTATGAAAAAATTACTTTTCTTTCTATTCTTATTGCCAACATTTGGTCAGGCACAAGATAAAATTCAGTGGGTTTCTGTAGATGAGCTAGCCTCTTTGCAAGCTAAAGAACCAAAAAAAGTGTTGATGGATGTGTACACTGCATGGTGTGGTCCTTGTAAAATGATGATGGCTCAGACCTTCAGCGACCCACAAATCATTCAATACGTGAACAAACATTTTTACGCCGTTAAATTTAATGCAGAGGGAAAAGATGCCCTTAATTTTAAGGGGAAAGAATACATTAACGAAAATTACGACCCCGCTAAGGCCACTCGCAGAAATGGAACGCACCAATTTGCCTCCATTGCGGCAGTAGACGGCAGATTAGCATACCCAACCGTAGTTTACATGGATGAGAAGCTAAATGTTATTACCCCGATTCAAGGTTTTTTGAAGGCCGATCAAATTACACCCATCCTTACTTTTGTAAAAAATGAGGTGTACAAAAAGAATGTATTCGACATCTGGAAAGAATGTAATTCTGAATTAGATTAATGTACTTAAAAGTAAAGGTTGTTTTTACTAACTTTAGTGCGTAAAAAAATTTAAAAACTGTTAACGACAAAGATGAGCGAGACTGCTAAGATTATTCTCAACGGAGAAACTTACGAATTACCTGTATTTGAAGGTTCAGAAGGAGAAAAAGGGATAGAAATTTCCAAGTTGCGAGGTACCACAGGGTATATCACCTTGGATTCTGGATACAAAAACACGGGTGCAACTAAAAGTTCCATTACATTTTTGGATGGTGAAAAAGGAATTTTAAGGTACCGGGGTTATCCTATTGAGCAATTAGCGGAAAAATCTTCTTTCATTGAAGTTACCTATTTGCTGTTGTATGGGAATTTGCCAACCGAATCGGAATTGGCCAACTTCCAAACATCCATTACTCGCCACACTTTAGTGCACGAGGACATTAAGCGTTTATTAGAGGCTTATCCTTCCCAAGCGCACCCAATGGGTATGTTGTCTTCTGTATTAAGTGCATTGAGTACTTTTTACCCATCATCTCAAAATCCAAATAGATCTTCTCAAGAAGTGGATATTACTATCCGCAGATTGATTTCGAAAATGCCTACGCTCTGTGCTATGGTATTCCGTCATTCTTCTGGAGCGCCTATGATGTACCCAAAAAACTCACTGAATTACGTTGAGAATTTTATGTACATGATGTTCGGTATGCCAACGGAAGATTTTGATGTAGATCCTATTGTTGCTGATGCCTTGAATAAACTGTTAATTCTACACGCTGATCACGAACAAAACTGTTCTACATCAACTGTACGTATTGTTGGTTCTTCTAACGCCAACTTATATTCTTCTATCTCAGCAGGGGTTTCTGCACTTTGGGGACCGCTTCACGGTGGGGCTAACCAAGCTGTAATTGAAATGCTAGACTCTATTGCCAAAGATGGTGGAGACTTGGATAAATGGGTTGCCAAAGCCAAGGACAAGGATGATCCATTCCGCTTAATGGGCTTTGGACACCGTGTTTACAAAAACTTCGACCCACGCGCTACTATCATCAAAAAAGCGTGTGATGATATCCTAGGGAAACTAGGCGTAAACGATCCTATTTTGAGCATTGCGAAAAAATTGGAAGAAGTTGCTTTGAACGACGAATACTTCGTAAAAAGAGGTTTGTATCCAAACGTCGATTTCTATTCTGGTATCATTTACCGTGCTTTGGGTATTCCTACTGAAATGTTTACAGTAATGTTTGCATTAGGACGTCTTCCAGGTTGGATTGCACAGTGGAAAGAAATGCGCGAAAACAATGAGCCAATTGGTCGTCCACGTCAGATTTATACTGGATCAACAGAGCGTGACTACGTAGAAATTAAGAATCGCTAATGCGATACTGATTATACTTAATTTAAAAAGGCCAGCTAGTTTAGTTGGCCTTTTTTTTTGAACAGGATTGGGTATAGGGAGTATTGGGTAGGGAGTAGGTGAGTATTGAGTATTGAGTAGTTGAGTATTGAACAAATGAGTTGATAATCTCGGGCGCTCAGGGTGAACTTCTCGACCTTGGTTCAAGGAAAGTTCAAAGCAAAAAAAAAGGTTCCAGTTTTATTCCAAAGAACAGCTTTGGTTGCAGCCGGTCTCCCTTCGACTCCCTCGGGGAGAAAAACCCCTCGGGCGCTCAGGGTGAACTTCTCGACCTCGTTTCAAGGAAAGTTCAAAGCAAAAAAAAAGAGGCTTCCTTTTTTCAAGGAAACCTCTTTGGGGGTGGAAGACCGGTCTCCCTTCGACTCCCTCGGGGAGAAAAACCCCACGGGCGCTCAGGGTGAACTTCTTGACCTCGTTTCAAGGAAAGTTCAAAGCAAAAAAAAAGAGGCTTCCTTTTTTCAAGGAAACCTCTTTGGGGGTGGAAGACCGGTCTCCCTTCGACTTCCTCGGGGAGAAAAACCCCTCGGGCGCTCAGGGTGAACTTCTCGACCTCCTTTCAAGGAAAGTTCAAAGCAAAAAAAAAGAGGCTTCCTTTTTTCAAGGAAACCTCTTTGGGGGTGGAAGACCTGTCTCCCTTCGACTTCCTCGGGGAGAAAAACCCCTCGGGCGCTCAGGGTGAACTTCTCGACCTCGTTTCAAGGAAAGTTCAAAGCAAAAAAAAAGAGGCTTCCTTTTTTCAAGGAAACCTCTTTGGGGGTGGAAGACCGGTCTCGAACCGGCGACCTCTGGAACCACAATCCAGCGCTCTAACCAACTGAGCTACATCCACCGTGTAACCAAAAAATCAGCAGAAATTGCTTCATTTTTGCGTTTGCAAATAAAGCATATTATTGTTGAAGCAACAACACTTTTTAAAAAAAAATTAGGAAAGATTATCTTTTCGGAAATCATAGCGGAAACCTTCCTTGTGTGGGATAATTTCGAATTCACGCTCCTTGGGAACTACGGTGCAATTATCGGGAACCACTCCACGAATAACTACCCCTGCCCCAACTACTACATTCGACCCAATTTTTGAACCTGCAGTAATTACGGCATTCGCCCCTATCCATACATTATCCCCTATCTCTATTCCCTTTTTGGCACCCACCTCTCTGAAATCGTACTTGCTGTGGTTTACAGAGCTCAACACCACATTGGGTCCAAATTCAATGTTGTTCCCCAGAATAATTCCTCCAGCAGCATTGACATACATCCCTGGACTATCTCCCGGCTCGCAAATCACCCCTTTCTGAATCTTCTCGGGGTGAATGACTTTGGACCTAAAATCAACAGGCCAAGGGACATGGGCATTTATCCTCAGGATTTTCTGGAAAAACCAATAGCGCTTCAGTAAACCAAAAAACGTTTGGTATCCCTGAATGGGTCTGTGGTATTGTGGGTACATTTTTTGCACCAACCACTTTCCTACACTCCGATCTAGTACTGCTTTTAAACCCATTTTAATCCTTAAATAACCAACGCAACATCACTCCAAAATAACACAACCAAACTACAATTGAGAAATCCATGAAAACCCGAATCAACTGCCACCAATCGTCTTGCAAAAAGTACAATATACTAATCCGGCCAGCCGTGAGCAATGCCATAAACCAAAATTCCCATTTCAGTTTCCCTAGCAAGTCAGCTACTGGAGCCACTAGACTTCCCATTCCATGAATAAACAAAAAAGGTGCCACCACAGTTGCAATTTTACCCGCATCAGCCCATTCTGGACCCCAGATTTCCTCAACCACGACCTCTGCTCCAATAAATACCAGCAAGAAAAAAGGCAATGCTACCCACAAGTAGCGCCGCAATGCCTTAAATACATGTACCCGCAAAATGGCCGTACTTTTCCCTGCACCGTCGCTCAAAAAAGTTTTAGTTAAAGCCCCATTCAGAATTTCCACCGGCAATTTTACGTAACGAAAACCAAAAGTGAGTAAACCCGTTAGCACAACTCCACTGGTATTCTGGGTAATCAGAAATAATGCCTCCAACCCTAGGAGGTTAATTAGTCCGGAAGGTGCTCCCCACCCCCACCAGGATCTAAAAAGCTTAAAATATTTTTGATTGCTCCGCTGGAACATGCCTTTCCAAATGGATTTGGGAAAAGCAAATACGCCCAACAAGGTGGCCAAGGTGGCACCCGCTGTATGCCCAATGATTAATCCCCAACTTTGGAAGGAGTATAATCCCAACTTGGCTAAACCAGGCAAGGACGGTGTTGCCAATTGCATGGCATGCAATGACTTCTCCTGCTTCTCGGCATTAAAAAAGTGCACAAATATTTGCCCCAAACCTTGGGCTAGAATGAGCAATGGAATAAACCATAAAATCTGGGTGCCGTTTTCCAATTTTAACCAACTGGCTGCCGTTTTTCCGATGAGCAAAATGGCCAATACCAAAACCAACACAAACGTGAATAAAAAACGAAGTGGCAGAACCACCATAGACCTCCGGCGTTCGGGGTTTTGGGTGGTGTAAATCACTCCTTCTAGGTTTCCGGTAGCCACGGCAGAAAAAAGCCGATTGATGCTCAAAAACACGCCGTACACGCCAAAGCTCGACGGCTCGTATAAAAAGGGCACCAACAAGGAACACCCGATTCCCAATACCTGACCGGCTCCGGACGAAAATAACAAATGCAGAAAACGCAGCCGAGGAATCATTTAATCCAGTTCAGTAATATCGTGTACTCCAAAAGGCCTGGTTTTAATAAACCCTTCGGCAAAGTCAACGCCCA
>JBLHJD010000136.1:0-6837 GCA_047618705.1 Luteibaculaceae bacterium | reverse complement strand
GGGGTGGGATTGTAGATGTATTTTCCTACTCGGAAGATTTCCCGTTCCGAATTGAATTTTTTGGGGATGAAATTGAATCTATCCGGAGCTTTGACCCCGGGGATCAACTATCCATGAAAAAACTGACCAATGCTGTTTTGGTTCCAAACATGGTCACTCAGTTTGTAGAAGAGGAGAAAACCAACTTCATTGATTTCCTGGGTAAAGACACCCTGATGTGGGTAAACCAAAAGCAAGACATATCGAATAAATTAGGCAAATACTGGGAGTTAGCCCAAACCAAATACGCAACAAAAAAAGACGGTGCCCTGAAGTTTTCTGCACCGGAAGACATGTATGTTTCTCCAGAAAAAATGGAGGAAATCCTGAACAGTCAGCAACAAGTTGTTCTGGGTATACAGGTTGAAAAAGGCCCTATCCAAGCCATTACATTTCAGCAAAAACCACAAACACCTTTTCACAAAAAGTTCGATTTACTTGCTCAGGAACTCAAAGAGAATGCAAAGCAGGGAATTAAATCTTTTATCTTTTTTAACAGCATTAAACAAAAGGACAGACTAGAGGAAATTCTGGAATCCGAGGAATTTAACTGCACTTACGAAAGCTTAGTAGGCCCTCTAACCGAGGGTTTTTACGACAAGGATATCAACATCGCCGTTTACACAGATCATCAGATTTTTGAACGCTACCACCGATTTCGCTTAAAGGAGGGATATAAAAAAAATGCTCAAAGTTTTACACTAAAAGAGCTCAACTCCTTAAAACCGGGCGATTATGTAGTTCACATAGACCATGGTGTTGGGAAATTTGCAGGACTCCAGAAAATTGAGGTTAGCGGAAAAATACAGGAGGCTATAAAACTGATTTACCGAGACAACGACGAGTTGTTTGTGAGTATCCATAGTTTGCACCGCATTTCTAAATTTTCGGGCAGCGATGGAGCTGAGCCGAAGATTCACAAGTTGGGTGGAACAATTTGGAAAGCGGCCAAAAAGAAAACAAAGGCTAAGGTTAAGGAAATCGCCTTTGACTTAATTCAACTTTACGCAAAAAGGAAAACGATAAAGGGAACTCCCTTTTCACCAGACACCTATTTGCAAACCGAACTGGAGGCTAGCTTTATATATGAGGATACTCCGGATCAAGAAACGGCAACTAAAGATGTAAAAGCGGACATGGAATCAGAAACACCCATGGACCGATTGGTTTGTGGTGATGTTGGTTTTGGAAAAACAGAAATTGCTATTCGCGCCGCTTTTAAGGCTGTTACTGACAACAAGCAGGTTGCAGTTCTCGTTCCAACGACAGTGCTTAGCATGCAGCATTTTAAGAGTTTCCGGAAACGACTTAAGGACTTCCCTTGCTCCATCGATTTTCTGAACCGATTTAAAACAGCCAAGCAAAATACGGAAACCTTTAAGAAATTGGAATCAGGTGAAACTGATATTGTAATTGGAACCCACGCTTTAGTTGGCAAAAAAGTGAAATTCAAAGACTTGGGACTTCTCATCATTGATGAGGAGCAAAAATTTGGAGTTGGCGTTAAGGACAAATTGAAAACGTTTAAGGAAAACCTCGACACCCTAACCTTAACGGCAACACCCATACCTCGGACACTTCAGTTTTCGTTGATGCAAGCGCGTGACTTATCGGTAATAAACACGGCTCCTCCCAACCGCCATCCTATTGAAACCAAAATTCAGGGATACAACGAAGCTGCCATCCGCGATGCCATCCAATACGAATTGAGTAGAAATGGCCAGGTATACTACGTGCACAACCGGGTGGAAAACATCAAAGATGTAGCCGGAGTTATTCAGCGACTTATTCCAGATGCCCGAGTTGGGATAGGGCATGGTCAAATGGACGGAAAATCACTGGAGGATGTAATGTCCAAATTCACGGAAGGGTTTTACGATATTTTATTAGCCACGACCATTATTGAATCCGGAATTGACATTCCGAATGCGAACACTATTATCATCAATAACGCGCAGAACTTTGGACTAAGTGACCTGCACCAGTTGCGAGGACGAGTTGGACGATCGAACAAAAGGGCATTCTGTCATTTACTTTGTCCACCTATGCACACCCTAAGTTCGGAAGCCAGAAAAAGGCTTACTGCCTTGGAACAATTCTCCGATTTAGGTTCGGGCCTCAACATAGCCATGCGCGATTTAGACATCAGAGGGGCCGGAAACCTGCTAGGAGGGGAACAAAGTGGTTTTATTAACGAGTTGGGCTTCGACGCCTACCAAAACATTTTAAACGAAGCCATTACCGAACTAAAGTGGGAGAACCCAGAATTACTCACGGAGCAAGACAAAAAAGCGCATTTGGAGAATCAAGACTGCATTTTGGAGACCGATTTTGAAGTGCACCTACCTGAGGAATACGTGAATCTTATTTCGGAAAGACTAATGCTTTACCGGAAATTGGACAGCTTAAATACGGAAGAGGAACTGAACCAATTTAGGTCTGAATTGGTGGATCGTTTTGGGCCTTTACCTGAAGCGGCAGAAAACCTATTGACTACTATTGAAATAAAATGGGTAGCTCAAAAGCTTGGCTTTGAGAAACTACTATTGAAACAAGGAAAGCTCATTGGTTACTTTTTTGCTCCAGAAGACCACCCATACTACACAGGAAGACAGTTCTCTAAGTTCCTGGAATGTATACAAAGCAAGCCTACAGAAGCCAAGATTTACGAAAAAAAAGGCAACCTTCGGTTCTCGTTTAACGACATTGATAGCCCACAAGCCGCCATTCATCGAATGAATGAGCTGAAAGGGTGATTAATACAGGTGCAGAGGCGGTTGTTAACACTTTATTAACTATCTTAGGTATCCCCCAATAAATTACATCAACCTACCTGCGAATTATGAAAAGAGCACTACATCTTATCGTCTTTGGTTTATTAATAAACCTTATAGGCATCTTCCTTGCTGTTAAAGACGTAGAAACCTACTCAACGGTTGCTATAATTACTGGGGTAATTATGGAACTGAGCGGCGTAATCCTTGCCGCAGTTAAGTTCTTAAATCGCATCCTTGGATTTCAGGACAAATAGGATTCCAATCTATACTGATACTTTTTTCAACTTTTCGAAAGATCAAACACCCGAATGTTATCGAATCGTTACCATATAAGTAAACTATTTCTCATTCATTAATGGATTCTTAACATCCCGAACAGGGCTGATCTATGGGATTTTAGCTTGTTTTGCACCATCAAAAACAAAGCGACCAAACATGTTCAAAAAGAACCCACCCACACCCCTTTACACCTTACTAACGCTATTACTTGTAGCACTCTTTTCCACCGCCGGCTTTACCAGCTCCCACCTGAACATCAGCTGGTTAAAACCAACCCAAGATACCAGCTTCTACCAAGGAGAGACTATTGGACTGCAAGTTTTCGCTGAAAACAGCGAAGGACCAATCCAAGAAGTACGGTTTTTCATCGGTGGCCTTCAAATAAGTACCCAAAAATCAGCACCTTACTCTTTAGACCTTGCAGGCTTAGGGTTAGGTTGGCACGACTTAAGCGCTGAGGTTGTAGACACATCAGGAGTAGTAAAACGATCCACTATCCGGATAATTGAAATAATCCCAAATCCAGAATCGATCAGTATTTTCTGGTCTGACTCCAGCGAAGCATTACCTTCTATTGGATTGAATGAACTCATTGAATTTGATTTTTTCCTCAACATTTTACAGATTGACATTGAAAAAGTGGAATTAATGGTTGACGGAATGGTCATTGACAAAACACTACAATCTCCTTTTCACTTTACATATTCCGGATCGAGCCCAGGGACTTTTAAAGTAAAAGCACGAGTAACTACCGCTTCTGGTTTCCAGGCGGAAACACTAGCTAAACTTCTCGAAATAATTCCAGACCCAAACACAGCTCCTACCGCATTCATTAATTATGCCGAACCTGTTGCACCTAGCGCTCCATACATCTTCAAAGGTGTAGGAAAAGATTTAGACGGAACAATCTCCAAACTAGAGCTCCACATCAACGGGAGCATGGTAGGTCGCGTTTTCAACCAAGATAGTTTCAGTTTTGAAATAGATGCATTACCCGGTGGAATAAATGAAGCCTTTGTAATTGCTTATGATAACGTGGGTGCAAGTGGAAACTCAGATACGCTATACGTTTCCATTTTCACAACAGGCATCTTATCCTCTTCCAACAAGCAAAAAGCGTACCCCAACCCAGTGGTTAATAAGCAAATAACACTAGAAGGATTCCAAGGGGACTATACCCTAATAAATAGCCTAGGTCAGAATGTACAGGAATTACACATCACGACCTCCATCTTCACTTTACAACTACCCCAGCCTGCAGGAACATATTTCCTAATTGGAGAAGGCGTAAATGAGGCTATACTTATTCAATAAAGAAATAAACGATAAAGGCATATCGAAGACCTTTCCCGAGGGCCATCCAAAAAAAGGATGGCCCTTTTTTTAGCCGTAAAATTCCGGCAGCTAAAACTACAACATCACCAACTATAGGGACCCAAGAGCATACAAGCGCCGGAGCTCCCCAGCGTTGCATCCACCCCATCCACCGCACATTTCGTTTTTTAGACAACCATTGCTCCAGTTTTTTTACCCGCATTAATTGCCCCATATAATACGTAAGGACACCTCCCATAAAATTACCTAGAAAGGCAGCCAACCAAAGCAGCCCGATGTATTCTGGAAACTCAATTAAAGCAACTACCAAAGCAGCTTCTGACGCCATAGGCAGAATACTCCCCGACAAAAAGCACACCACAAACAATCCACCTAAAAGAGCAACAATCGTTGTCATGTGGCAAAAGTAACTGAATTAAAGCCACTTAGCCCTCGCTAAAAACCGACCTCCATAGTGGGTTTTATAAGCCGAACTTTTACTGTATTTTCGTCGGGACAAAAAACACTACTACCATGAAAAAGATCCTTGTAAGTATACTTGGAATCGCACTAACCCTTTCCTCTTTTGCACACGAAGGAATGTGGTTACCGATGTTCATTAAACGTCTGAATCACGTAGACATGCAGAAGGAAGGATTACACCTTACTGCGGAAGAATTATACAGCATAAACAGCTCGAGCCTGAAGGATGCGATTGTATCTCTAGGAGGTTTTTGTACTGCCGAGGTTATCTCCTCCAATGGCTTAATGCTTACTAACCATCATTGTGCGTACGATGCAATCCAGACTCACAGTACGGTAGAAAATGACTTTCTAACGAATGGGTTTTGGGCCAAATCGTTTGCTGAGGAAAAAGCCAACGAAGGACTTACCGCTTCTTTTTTAGTTCGAATGGAAGATGTAACTGCCCGGATGATGGAAGGCTTGTCGGCAGATATGAGTGAGGCTGACAGAGCTGCAGCAATCCAAAATTTAGGGAAGGTTATTGTGGACGAAGCAATTGAAGGAACAAACTTCAATGGACAAGTAAAATCCTTTTTTAAAGGAAATGAATTCTACCTTTTCCTGTACGAAACATTCACGGATGTTCGTTTAGTAGGTGCACCCCCTTCCTCTGTTGGAAAATTTGGTGGTGACACAGACAACTGGATGTGGCCACGTCACACGGGGGACTTTTCCTTATTGCGTGTTTATTCTGACAAAGACGGAAAACCAGCTACATACTCTGAAGAAAATATTCCATTAAAGCCAAAGCACCATCTATCTATCTCCACAGACGGAGTAAAAGAAGGTGATTTTGCTATGATTTTTGGTTACCCTGGATCAACAGACCGGTATTTAACTTCATTTGGAGTAAAAGAAGAGCTGGACTTACACCAACCTACCGTTGTTGAAATCCGCGACAAAAAATTGGCCATCATGAAAGAGAGCATGGATTCAGATCCAAAATTACGGATCATGTATTCCTCTAAATATGCTCAGGTTGCGAACTACTGGAAATACTTTATTGGTCAGCAAGAGCAATTAAAGAGAAACAAAGTGTATGCGAAAAAACAAGCAACGGAAACAGCTTTCACTGCTTGGATGGACCAAAACCCAAAAGCTAAAGCAAAGTACGGTGAGGCACTAGGTTTGATAGAAGAAGGATACAATGCAAAAGCTAGTGGTATAATAGGTAACACCTACTTATTGGAAGCCGGACTTACCGGTTCTGACGCTGTACTTTTTGGATTCCGTTTTTCACGGATGGTTTCTGGAACACTTAAATCTGGAGATGCCGAGAAAATTGCGAAGGCAAAAGAAGGGTGGAAAGCGTATGCAAAAAAGCACTTTAATGAATTCCACGCCCTTACTGATGAGCGTTTGTTTGGAGCTTTGCTAGACCAATACGAGGAGAAAGTTAACCCAGAGCAGCACCCGGCATTCTTTGCAATGGTGAACAAAAAATACAAAGGAGATTTCACTCGTTTTGCACAAAAAGCATACAAAACTTCCATTCTTTCCGACTGGGACAAAATGGAGAAATTCATCGACAATCCAAGTGAAAAAGTACTGGAGAAGGACATGCTTATTTCTGCAGCCAACGAGCTAATTGGAATTTACTTTGGTATTGCAAGTTCTCAAAAAGAGGCACAGGAAAAACTTGAAAAAGGAAACCGCCTAATGGTAGCAGGATTACGTGAAATGAATCCAGAGAAAAAATACTATCCAGATGCTAACAGCACCATGCGTATGTCTTACGGAAAAGTAGGAAGTTATGGAGCTGCTGATGCCGTGCGGTACAACTATTACACAACTGCGGCTGGGATTACGGAAAAAGAAGACCCAAACAATCCTGAGTTTGTAGTTCCAGAGCACCTTATTGATCTTATTGATGCTGGTAATTTTGGTGATTACGCGAATGAGA
>JBLHJD010000135.1:0-6853 GCA_047618705.1 Luteibaculaceae bacterium | reverse complement strand
ATGAATTAACGTTTTCGTAATATTAGTAGGTTAATTGTGGCGAAATTAATTGTAATTTTGCGCCCGAAAATAATACTATTATGGCTGGTACACGTACATTTACAATGATTAAACCTGATGCAGTTCAGGACAAAAATACTGGGAAAATCATTGACAAAATTTTGGAAGGTGGTTTCGAAATCGTTGCAATGAAATACATTCAGTTATCTAAAGCGGATGCTGAGTCTTTTTACGCAGTGCATAGTGAGCGTCCTTTCTATGGAGAATTGGTTGAGTATATGACTTCTGGTCCTATCGTTGCGGCTGTTCTTAAGAAGGATAATGCTGTTACTTCTTTCCGTGATTTGATTGGGGCTACAAACCCAGCGGATGCGGCTGAAGGAACTATCCGTAAAATGTTTGCTAAAAGTATCGCTGCCAATGCAGTTCATGGATCTGATTCCGATGAAAATGCGCAGATTGAAGCGAACTTTTACTTTGCAGAAAGAGAGATTGTTGCTTAATCATTGATTTGCTTTAAATAGAAAACAGCCGCCCCTTTCGGGACGGCTGTTTTTGTTTCCTGCAAACCGAAGTCTACAGGGTCAGGCACGTTTTGCAGCAGTTTCAGGGATGGTTTTTCCATTGAGGATAAGCATCTCATTTGCTACAATCTCAGTTATGTACTGGATTACACCTTTATCATCCGTGTAATTCCGAGTCGAAATCCGACCGTCAACCAGTATCCGATTACCTTTCTCCAAATTCTGTGCAGCGAATTCGGCTAGTTTTCCCCACAGCACAATTTTGTGCCATTGGGCTTCTTCTACAGTTTCCCCTTTTTGGTTTTTGTACTTCATATTGGTCGCAATATTAAAGTTGCACACCGCACTTCCACTGTCGAATTTTTTTAATTCCGGATTAGCACCTAAATTGCCAATCAATTGAACTTGATTTGTGATGTTTTTCATAGCTTTTTCTTTTTAATACACCTCTATGCCTTCAAAAACCTCCCCTGTTCTAAGGAGCCTTATTCCCAATACCTGGAAGGAAATAATGGATCCGGTGGTGTATGCCAACCTGGATAAACTAGAAAGCTTTGTTGCCCAGGAATATGCCAATGGCATTGTTTATCCTGAATTTCAACACATTTTTAAATGCCTCGATTTGGTTGCACCTCAGGAATGTAAAGTGGTTATTTTGGGGCAAGACCCATATCATGGCCCGGGGCAGGCTCAAGGATTGTCGTTTAGCGTACCGGATTTTTGCAAGTATCCACCGTCGCTCCGAAACATTTTTAAAGAATTGCAATCTGAGTTTGGTTCTATGCCTGATAATGGCGATTTAAGTCACTGGGCTCAGCAAGGGGTTTTGCTCCTCAATACCATATTAACGGTCCGCGGTGGAGCTCCCGCCAGTCATCAGAAACAAGGATGGGAACAATTTTCTGCAGAAATTCTCCGTTCTCTTTCCAAAAACCATCCTAAAATCATTTTTATGCTGTGGGGGAAACACGCACAGCTACAAAAATGCTATATTGAAGCCAATAATCACCTCGTTTTGGAATCAGCCCATCCCAGTCCATTTTCTGCTCGAAAAGGCTTCTTTGGGTGTATGCATTTCAAAACTGCCAATGACTTTTTAATAAAAAACCAACAATCTCCAATTCAATGGGTAAATTAAAGTGGATAGCACTTATTTTAATCGGGCTTAACCTGTCTTGTGCCAAGGATAGTCCAAGAAGAGTTGAAAAGGGAAATGCGGGTAACGCATCTGAGGCCATTCTGAGCGACAAACGGTATGAAAAAATAGTCTTAGAAATTGCTTATCCAGATGGGTTCGTTCCACAGGTAGCCACTGTTCAAAATATAGTGGATTTTATTAAGCGGTATTGCGATAAGCCAGGTGGTGTTCGGGTGGTTTATAATAATGTAAAAGTGGGTGCCTCATCCCGATCTTCATCGGACATTCGGGTAATAGAAAGTAACTTCAGAACAACGAAAGCTAAGAATGATGAATTATCCATATGGGTATTCATTAATAATGGGGGAAGTAACCGAGATAACCAGAATGCCAAAATATTAGGGGTTGCTTATGCTTCCACTTCCATAGCATTGTATGGTACATCCGTTCACGAAAACTCAGGAGGAATTTTGCAGGTTTCAAGAGAAGAAGCAGAAACAGTGGTGTTGCAACACGAATTAGGTCACCTATTTGGATTGGTGAACAATGGAAGTAAAATGGTACGTCAACACCAGGATACGAACAATGGAAAACACTGTACCGTGGAAAGCTGTTTGATGTATTACGCTATTGAAACCAATGAATTATTTGCTCTTCTTGGGACTGGTGGAACTATTCCTGAATTAGACCCATTGTGTAAGGAGGACCTGAAGGCCAATGGCGGAAAATAGACTTATAACGGAGGCCTCTGGTTTAGAAATCCACCGGGCTTACTTTTCTTCCTTGGAGGAAAAATGTATGCAATATTTCAAAAAAAACCATCTCAACTTTACCCACAAGGTAGAGTTAGATGGTTTTTTATTTGACTTTTATTTGCCCGATCAAAACACCTTGGTTAGCGTAGAATGCCTCCACGACCATTCCGAAAGGTATTGGGAGGATTTGGAGAAAAAGGAAGTAGTTTTGGGTGCTGGATTCATTTGGATTAAATGGACAAGTATAGCCGATCTTAAATCATGGGAATGGAAAAAATAGCCAAATCAAAAGCGGGGATGGAGGAGTTCCGGAAATTCATGGAAAGCAAGGTGATTACGGAGACCAAGCAAAGTGAAATTTCCCACAAACCCCTTTCCAATCCTTTTGAAGAGTTGGCAAAGCTCCAAAAAAATCCTATTCGAGACCTGGACGTTTTATTGAACACTACCTTCGATAAAAGCCTACGAATTCATCACCCGCATACCATAGGCCACCAGGTGTGTCCACCTCAAATGGAAACTACCATAGCCAGTTGGTTCGGCGATTACATGAACTATGGAATGGCGGTGTACGAAATGGGATATTTCCCGGCCATTTTGGAAGAATATGTTATTGAATCCTTGGGGAGACATTTTGGTTTTGTAGATAAGGTTGGGGGAGTATTAACCTCCGGAGGTTCTTTGGGTAATTTAACTTCCCTGTTAGCTGCCCGGAATACCATGCCGGACAACTCTATTTTTGTTTATAAGGCCAATTGCCATTACAGTAATACAAGGAGCCTAAAGGTGTTGGGGATTCCTGAAAATAGAACGCTGAAAATTGAAGACTGGAAGGAAATACGCAAGTTGGATGTTTCAGTATCGTATATTTTTCTGACCAGTGCATGTTCCACCGCCTTTGGTGAATTTGATCCCATAGCCGAAATTTGTGACTATGCCGAAAATCACGGCCACTGTTTTGTCCATGTTGATGCCGCCCACGGAGGGGCAGCCATTTTTAGTGCAAAACTAAAGCACCTTTTAGGTGGGGTGGAGCGGGCAGATGCGGTGGTGTTCGATTTCCATAAAATGGCGATGTGCCCCAGTTTAGTTACGGCAGTTATTTACAAAAATCCTAAAACAAGTTATGCCACCTTTCAGGAAGACGCAAACTACTTGTGGGACGACCAAGATCAGGAACTCGTATTTAATCGGGCCAATCAGACTATAGAGTGCACAAAGCCTCCATTAAGTTTAAAAGCGTATACGGCTTTGGAAATTATAGGGGCCCAGAAAATCGGGGATTACAACGATGCCGTGGTTAACACCACAAAGGAGTTTGCCCACTACCTCAACCAACATCCCGATTTTGAAATCGCCCATAGTCCGAGTTATAACATTCTTGTTTTTAGTTGTTTAAAAGTAGAATCGCAGTTTGCTTTGCGGAAAAAACTGTTGGAAAAAGGGAGTTTTTACATCACCCAAACCAAATGGAAGGACAAAGAATATTTGCGCATTAGCGTAATGAATCCTTTAACGAGTTTGGACGTGCTAAAAACCTTGAGTGAGGAATTATTGCAGTTGGCGATTAAAACGCTTTAGGATATTGACAAGTTGGACTGGATTTACCCCAACCCGTTGGACGGTTTCATGGAGTTTAGGGTAGGACTCTACTTGGGGTAAAAAGTCATCCCGAAAACTGGAATGGCGCAATTTTTCTAAGGTGTTATCACCTGCTTTTTGGAAATAGTATTCGTAAAAAACATCGTCGGGATCGTTGGATCTACTTTGGGCCAAGCGGTACATGGGAATAATTTGTGTAAATAGGTTTTCCACATAGATTTCCCCCTTACTTCGCACTTTTTTTTTGGCGTACCACGTTTGCGCTAAGCGGAAGTACTTTACATCATCAAATGAAATAGAAATAGCCTCAAAAGAATCGGAGAATCGGAATTTTAAATCACTGGAATACCGGATAAATTGATTGATTTCTCCCCGCAAGGTATCTTCCCAATTCAGGATGATTTCACCAGGAACATAAATCGATTCGGATTGACAGTGACCTTTACTTCCCCAAAGGAAAGCGCCGAGCACCAGCAAAAATATGCGTAATTTCTCCTTTTTCATTTTTTATTCCGTCGGCACACAGTTCATTCTTTTTTACAAATCCAGAACTGTGAATAATGTGTGTTCCCTTGTCAACCAGAACCCCTACGTGGTGAATTTTATTGTTTTTTTCAAAAAAAGCGATGTCACCTTCTTCGATTTGATCAAATTCAATTTCTTTTCCGAGGGGGAATTGTTGGAAAGCATCTCGGGGGAAATTTGGAAAAAATGGGCGCATTAGAACCTGAATTAGTCCTGAGCAATCAACACCCCATTTGGTTTTTCCGCCCCATAAATAAGGAGTTCCTAACCACTGGTAGGCTCGTTCTGCAATGGGCAATATTGTATGGGATTCTTCTGTACTAAAACCCCCTTCTGGAATTTGAATTATTCCATGTTTAAGGTGAATATCTTGGGCCTGGACTACCGCATTGGGTTGTTCCTCAAAAGGACATTGGTCCAGAAACAGGCTATCAATAAACCCGATGTAATGATCGTGGGTGGTTTTTACTTTAACCCAATTCCCTGCTTCCTCAATAAGCTCAAAATGCTCACCATACAGAATTTGGTTCACCAATTCGGACTGTTCTTTGGGTTCAGCCTTTTGTGGTATTTGCGAAAAGCGGGAAGTGTATTTCATGGGAATAAAAAAAGCCTCTCCATACTGTAGGAGAGGCTTTTTATTTTAGATATTTTCAATTACAATAGCGCTGGCACCACCACCACCATTACAAATTCCAGCGGCACCAAATTTACCGTTGTTTTGTTTAAGTACGTTAATCAAGGTTACAATGATACGTGCACCAGAGCATCCAAGTGGATGACCCAAGGAAACAGCACCACCGTTTACATTTACCTTATCTGCCGGAAGACCCATCAACTTACAGTTGGCTAAACCAACTACAGAGAATGCTTCATTTAACTCAAAGTAATCTACATCACCAGCTTTAATTCCCGCTTTATCCAAAGCAATAGGAAGTGCTTTTGCAGGAGCAGTGGTGAACCATTCTGGTGCCTGAGCTGCATCAGCATAGGCTGAAATTTTAGCTAAAGGAGTTAATCCTAAACTGGCTGCTTTTTCTGCAGACATAATTACCAATGCTGCAGCTCCATCGTTTAAGGTAGAGGCATTAGCAGCAGTCACGGTTCCGTCTTTTTGGAAAACGGCTCTAAGCGTTGGGATTTTTTCCAATTTAACATTGGAATATTCCTCGTCTTCAGAAAACAAGATCGGATCTCCTTTGCGCTGAGGGATTTCAACAGGAACAATTTCCTCACTGAACTTCCCAGCTTTCCATGCAGCAGCAGAACGGCTGTAGGACTCAATGGCAAATGCATCCTGGTCTTCTCTGGAGAATCCGTGCTCAGATGCACACAATTCAGCCGCATTACCCATGTGGTACTTGTTGTACACATCAGTAAGACCATCTTTTACCAATCCATCAATTATGGCACCATCACCTAAACGGTAACCGGTTCTTGCTTTATCCAAGTAATAAGGTACAGAACTCATGTTCTCCATTCCTCCTGCAACCACAACGTCCACATCTCCTGAACGGATTGCCTGAGCTGCCATCATTACGGTTTTCATACCGGATGCACACACCTTATTTACAGTAGTACAAGGAACTTCATGTCCAATACCAGCAAATATAGCGGCCTGGCGAGCAGGAGCTTGTCCGTTGTTGGCTTGAAGAACGTTACCCATGATAACTTCTTGTACTTCTTTGGGGTCCAAATTAATTTTCCCTAAAGCACCTTTAATTGCTATTGCTCCCAATTTTGTGGCTGGAACACTAGCCAATGAACCACCGAAGCTACCTATTGGGGTTCTTACGGCAGAAACTATAACTACTTCTTTCATGATCAAAAATTGTTGCACAAAAATACGGTTTTTTCGGACTTTGAAGGGGGACAGGGAAAACTCTCCTGAATAGGGATTTTAGGGCATAAAAAAAGACCTAAGATAGATATCCAAGGTCTTTTTTTTGTTTTGCGGAGAGGAAGGGATTCGAACCCCCGATACCCTTACGAGTATAACACCTTAGCAGGGTGCCGCTTTCAGCCGCTCAGCCACCTCTCCTGGTCGCAATTGCGGTGGCAAATATAGGGTTTGTTCCTTTTCTACCAAAAGAATTTTCACTTTCTAGTGAATTAAATTTCAAGTGGCAGGAAATCAGCACTTTTCTCGCTTCTAATTTGGTCTAAAGTGCTCAGTTGCAAGTACAAATCCGTGTTTTTTTCATTGGTACAATTGGCCACCAATTTTCGTAGCTGGGTAAATTGAAGTCTGGTTTTTGCTCCTGCTCCATTTTTATGTAACCAAGCTACATGAAAATCGAGGTTTTGAA
>JBLHJD010000134.1:0-6886 GCA_047618705.1 Luteibaculaceae bacterium | reverse complement strand
ATAAATTTACCCTGGTGGGCTGAAATGGTACAAAAACTACATCCTCCAAAACATCCGCGGTGCATGTTAATGGAAAACTTAATCATTTCGTAGGCCGTAATTGGCCCACGCTTGCTGTATTTTGGGTGCGGTAAACGCGTAAAAGGTAAGCTGTACGATCGGTCAATTTCTTGTTCCGAAGCGGTAGGGAAAGGAGGATTGATGACGATGTGTTTTTCCCCAATTCCCTGGATTAGTCTATTCGCAAAACTTTTGTTCGACTCCTGCTCCACAATTTTGAAGTTGGCGGCGTAGGCTTTTTTGTCGATCAGGCATTGATCATGGCTGCTAAGTGTTTTATCCTTCCAGTTTTTGTTTTTTGGAACAACATCAGCTATAAACGACGTTTGCTTTACGGTTGTTAACTGGTGGAAGGGAACTCCTTTTTTAAGCAGTTGCAAAATTTCGCGAATGGGCTGTTCCCCCATTCCATACACCAATAAATCGGCACCTGTATCTGCTAAAATAGACGGGAACAAACGGTCCGACCAATAATCGTAATGCGTAACGCGCCTTAATGAAGCTTCTATTCCTCCAATAAGAACGGGGGTGTCTGGATATAATTCCTTAAGTATTTTCGAATAAACAGTAGTCGCGTAATCGGGTCTTTTTTTGATTTCACTTCCCGGAGTGTAGGCATCCGTGGAACGTCTTTTTTTGGCAGCGGTGTAGTGATTCACCATGGAATCCATGCACCCCGATGTTACCCCAAAGAAGTATTTCGGTTTCCCGAATTTTTTAAAGTCACGCAAATCGTCCTGCCAGTTTGGCTGGGGAACAATGGCAACTCTAAAGCCCTCACTTTCAATAATCCGACCAATAGCGGCAGGTCCGAAGGCGGGATGATCTACATACGCATCCCCCGAAATAATTACTGCATCTAGCTCGTCCCACTCACGCAGTTCGGCTTCTTTTTTGGTGGTTGGTAACCAATCGGATACAGGGCGTTTTTCTAACATGGTGCAAAGATACGGAAAAGGGAGGAAAGAGGAGGGAGTATTGAGGAGGGAGTATTGAGTAGAGAGGAGGGAGTATTAGTAAAGAGTATTGAGTAAAGAGTAAAGAGGAGGGAGTAAAGAGTAAAGGGTAAAGAGGAGGGAGTAAAGAGTATTGAGTAAAGAATAAAGAGTAGAGAGGAGGGAGTATTTAGTAATGAGTAAAGGGGAGGGATTTTTGGTTCAAGTTGCTGGGTTTTTGAGGGATTCCATTTTTGAAGCAAAGGAAATCTAATACACCCCCATCAAATCCCAGTTGTTCGGGATTTCAATAGCCTTCAGGCATCGGTTGATTTTTTTTGTTTGGGATTACGGATGTCTTCGGCTCCGCTCAGGCATCGGTTTCTGCCAAAGCCACTCCCAGCTAAGTTGACTGAGCAAAGCGCAGCGGCGCCGAGAAATAGGTTTCGGTTTCTGCCAAAGCCACTCCCTGCCTTCGAGTCCTGACTTCGTCTCCCCTCCGGCGCCACTAAGCTATACTCAGGGCGGCGCCCTCAGGTGGTGGTTTATTTTTTGTTTGGGGTTTCTGAGGTCTTCTTCTTTCCAGGAAGTTTAAAACTGGCACCAATAGAAGCAAATTGCTGAGAATCATCCCACCAAACACTATTACCAAAACTAAGGTCTAATAAAAGATTGGGAAGTACGAAGAATCCGGCACCTGCATTAATTCCATGTTGGGTTCCCCCGTTTATTATTGGTCCGAATACTTCGGTGAAGACCGTGTATTTATGTTTGGTCCAACTTAGATTGGCGGTAAAATATTGGTCATATTCTTCATCTTGTTTTTGCAAAATCAGATTGGAAGAAAACATAAAACCCTGGGCGATGTCCCAAGAGAACAAGGCTGCAATGGTGTGTTTTTTGATATCTTCTGGTTTAAATTCCGAAATCCAAGTTGGCCTATTAAGGACGGCCATTACCGAGATATTAGGGACTAATTTTTCTTGGTGAACTACACTTTTCCTCACACCTATTGAAAGATCGGAAAAAGCCTCTGTTGAATTTATTGATGCTTGGGGATTGGTAAACCCAGGATTATAGATGTAGGTGTACTCGGATTCTAAATGGGCCACTCCCAAGTTTATTTCAAATCCTTTTCCAAGACCAAATCGAATTACGGCTTCTTGTATTTTAGAGCTTTCTTGGCTGAAATGAAAAATGGAATTACTGTAACTTATTAACCCATGCGTTTTTCCCACTTGGATTTGTGCATCCCCGCTTTCCAATGTAAACGTAGAGTTTGTTTGTCCTGGCCGATCAGATACCATTTGCTCATTATCTTGGCAAAAACTGTTTAATGATCCAAAGCAAAGGAAAAGGATGGTTAGTAGATGTAATTTCATGATTGGCTGCTTAGAGTTGTCTTTTTGTAAAGTGCCAAAGTAAGAAAAATTTGGTGCCGTAGTTTTGTAATCATAGTAACTGAAATGAGTTCGTTTATTCCGGCTTCTTCAACCTGATCATCCCTTTGCTAACGGCCCTACCTGTTTTGGCTATTTACCGGTTTCCTAAAATATCTGGGAAAAAGGTGTTGAGAAAAACAAGGAGACCTGTATAAAAGCGTGGACTAACACTTTTGAATGTTTAGGAAAACTAATACACCCCCACCAAATCCCAATTATTCATATTTACTCTCCGGCTAATCTCGTCAATGATGATAATAGGAGCCACAATAAGGACTGCCGCAATTAGAATAGTAGTTAGTTGGGGGTCACTGGATTGGAGGTTGTTACTCACGTTTTTTCCATCACCTGTTCTGGGGGATGACGACCTGGATGCACTGCGTACCGATCTGGACCTTCCTCCATAGTAGTGTCCATTTAGCGGCATAACAACAGCCATGTTTACTGCTGCTCTTGGGTATACCGGTGGCGGGCCATAGCTGCTGCGTTGGTCTTCAAAAACATTGCCGTTTTTCCGTTTTATTTGGGTAATCCCGGAGAGGGGAATGGCTACAATTTTATAACCATCGTCGATGATTAAACTGTCGGGTTCTACAGCTACGATGTCGTGGGCTTCGTAAGTTTCCTCGTTGGCCCATATTTTGAGGTGTTTGTGGGGAGGTACTTCAAAATGTTTGCTGCGCTCTGGGTACTTTTTGTTGGTCATCTTCAGCGTGTATTGGCTTTGGATAGAGCTGGTTGCAAGAAGTATGACTAATAGGGAAAGGAGCGTGCGCATAATTGTTTTTTCTAGGGTAAATCAAAGAGTATGCCAAGGTTGAGTTTAGACCTCCTCAAGATGGAGAAATTAATTTTTACTCCCAACTTTTATTGCATTAGGATGCTAAGAGGTTCAAGTCAAAATCTGGTTTCTCAAAACAAATTATCCTGATCCGGACATAGCAATTGGTTCGGCCTATTTGTTTTGGAATAAAAAAGGGGTGCATCTATTTTTTTCTCCTTTTAGATCTTTAATTTTGTGAAAAATGAAAAAGATGCTTAGATGTTTCGGGATGTTATGTTGTTTTGTGGCGTTTTGTCAAAATTTAAGTGCTCAGGACAATGCCACATGGCAATTGATGTTGGTTGAAAAAAAACTATCAGAAAAATTCACCGTAGGAATGGAGGGGCATTACCGGGAAACGGGATGGTTCGAAACATTTAATCAGAGTATTTTACGGCCGTATGTAGTCTACAAACCAATATCCTTTTTTGGTTTTTCGGCTGGTGTAAGTTCCCTAATTAGTGGGCAAATTTTAGATGGCGAAAAACAGACTGCCAACGAATTTAACGTGTGGGCAGAGCTGAATATGTATCATGAAATAGTTGGCTTTAAAATCAGGCACCGGAACCGAATGGAACACCGTTTTATGGGAAACCTCACCACGGATAAATATAACTTTAAGCACCTCGATATTGGATACCGTTTCCGTTACCGATTAGATGTCAGCCGCTGGTTGGGTGAAAAGGAACGCTGGATGGTTCACGTATTTAATGAATATTTTTTCGATTGGAATGACCGGTTTAAAAAGGGGAGCTTCGACCAAAATTGGCTTTATTTGGGACTCCGCCGGAAGGTGTGCGAACCCTTTTCCGTTGAGTTAGCCTACCTTAGTCAGGCCAATTTGGGTAGTTACCCGATAGCGATTTTTCAGATTACTGCGGTTCTGAATTTTTAGGGTTTTCTTAATCTTGGGATAGAAAATTTTATCATTGTTTTGTTGCATTTGGTATTTTATGTATTCCAGTCAACATCTATTCTACCCATTTTTGCCTAGTCTCCAAGAAATCCCCGCATTTATCAGCCAAACATCTCGTTCTCTAAATACAGGAGCCAATTTCCCTCGGGAAAAAGCAAAATCCAATTGCCAATTTTTGTGGGGGAGGAAATAACATCCCAGATCGTGGAAAAGACCAAACATGTAGTTTTTTTCCCGTCGTGCCGTTTCCAGAAAAACATGAAAGTTATTTCGGATGCCATAGTCGAGCTTTAAGACAGCTATTAAATCTTTATTGTCACCTGTAATGCGCCAAATTCCTAGGTTGGCACCAAGGACAAAGCGCGAACCCAAACGACTTTCTGTAGCCAAAATGAGATCAAAATCGGTAGAGGTATCCAATTGGTGCTCGCTCAGGAGACTTTTCCATCGGTGTAGGTTCAATTGCCCAATAAGTGTGGCTTTGGAAATTAGCAGCTTATCCTGTAACAAAAGGTAGCGCCCGCGTAAATAGGCCTGGGAAACAAAGTTTTTGACCGAATATTCGGTTGGGGTTTTATCGGTATAAGAAGTGTAGAGGCTTTGCATATTTACTCCAGCAGCCATTTCCAGATTAGCGTTTACCCCATAACGGTAAGTAAAGGTGGAGTTGCGCCCGTTGTTGCTCCGAGGACTCGGATAATGATCCTCAATTACATTGGGTGTGCCATTGGTTTGCCTGTGGTGGTGACCTACTTCGAATTGACTAATATCAACAGGGGTAAGTGTGGCCCCAAAAGCCATTCCGGGCCTATCTGATATGGGGTCTTTGTCCGTGGCGTTTTGGGTGTATTGGGCAGGGAGGGCTGCAGAGAACAGGCACAATAGAACTAGAAATGCGAACTCTTTCATAAATCATGGATTGAACCAACCAATTAAGCGCTTCCAAAAGCAAGCACAGGTAATTGTGGATAGGCAAGTAAAACGGAAAAATGGTGAATCCATTGTTTTTCGGCTAAACTTTTCCTGTTTCTAAGCGGTAAGGCTCCTTTTTTACCCAATTTACTTTTTTTTTTGCAAATTATCGTTAAAGAATAATTTGCTATCTTGGATAGGTTAAACCAAACCACTCGTTATGAAAACATTCCTGTTATCAATTGCCCTCTTATTGGGTTGTTTTGCTTTAAGCGCACAAAATCCTCTAATAGTTGCTGTCTCTGCACAAGAAAATGGGTCAACCATTCCTGGTCAGGTTTTAACCCTGGAGCACATCGACTCGAATAATGATACCATTATGCTTAACCTGGTTACGGATCAAGGGGCGGGGTATGCTATTGACACCATTTATCCCATAGATTTTTACGGGGAAATCACCTTAACCTGGGAAAATAATTGTGTTGGAGAAACTTCGGAAAGGAAGTTTTCTTTTTCCCCGCAAAAAAATTACTATCCCACCACTTTTAAATGTTCCACTGAATGCCCAAGTAGTTTTAACGTTAAGGCAAACGAACGGTATGTATCAGAGGAACAGGAAGTTTCTCCCCTTACCAACAGCGTCTGGCCGAGCAATCTAGCAATGCAATACAGCATAGATGGTGGCAGTTTTTCCACTTTGCCTCCCGACCGAAAATTTAATTTTTCTACTCCAGATACCCACCAAGTTTGTGTCATTTTTGAGACCCCTTATTGTGTGGATACGGTGTGCAGAACAACCGTAGTTTGGCCCGACAGTGAGCGGTTTGATTATGATTTGGATGTGCTATCGGCTGGGTATACAGATGTGGATAGTGGGCGTTGGGCCATTAGCAATGGACCCGCTAACGTGACCTATAGTTGGCGAAAGGTTAAGAATGGAATTACTTCCAATGCGGGATCCGGAGAATTGGTTAACTATGGACCCTTGCCTGGTGGAAACTGGGAACTCACAGCCACTGGTACAGATACACTTACTCAAGCACAAATAAGCAAAATGGCAAGCTTTACTATTTTGGGTAGCTACCTGGAAATGGATACATCTTATTTCAATATACCCACCATGCAGGGTGATGCGTTTATCGCGGAAATAGACAAATACTTTTCATGGAACGTGGATAACCACGTTTGGACCTATGATGGCATTCCTTTTTCTAATAAGGAAGGAGTGGATTTCCCACAATTGGAAGCAGGTGATCATACCTTTTGCGCCTATGTTTCCGACGAATCAGGCGCCCTGAAGGATTCAATTTGTAAAACTCAGAATATTGCCGAGAATTCCACCTGCACCAAAAACTTTGCTTATTCATTGGAAAATGGAATGGTGAAATTTGAGTTTGAAGGGCTTGATCATGAATATGGACGAATTATAATTGATACCATTACTATACACCCCTTACGCTTTTCCACTTTCTATTATCCACTTCCGGCAAACGGTGGCCTCGATTTTTGCATGGGCTATTACGATCCGCAAACCTATTGTTTCGATGAAGCATGTTATTTCAATGTTTCGGGCATCGAAGAAACGGCCTCACTTCCTTTGGATTGGACCATTTATCCTAACCCCTCCTCGGATATGGTTCGAGTAAAAGCGGGAACGGATGTTTCCTTAATTCTGATGGCCATGGACGGAAAAACCCTGTGGATGTCTAATCAACCCGGCAAACAATTTGATGTAGATCTTTCGGATTACCCGAGTGGGATGTATATTTTGCGGACTATAGGGGGGCACGCGAAGGTG
>JBLHJD010000133.1:0-6988 GCA_047618705.1 Luteibaculaceae bacterium | reverse complement strand
AGTATTTACAAACTATACCAGTGATGTAGAGCATTTAGTAGAATCTGTGGGTGGAGCACCACTAGTTTTGAAATTATTGGAAGGGACTCAAGGTCTTGGAGTTGTCTTAGCTGAAACACAAAACGCGGCCATTTCTGTATTGGAGGCTTTTAATGGCTTAAAGGCGCGGGTAATTGCGCAGAAATTCATTAAAGAATCCAATGGGGCCGATATTCGGGTGTTGGTTGTGGGAGGAGTTGTGGTAGGAGCCATGAAACGTCAAGGTAAAAAAGGGGAGTTCAGATCCAATTTGCATAGAGGTGGATCAGCCACTGTTATTGAACTAAGTGAAGAAGAAGAAACAACAGCATTAAAAGCGGCCAAAGCCATGGGACTTGGTGTTGCTGGAGTGGATATGTTACAAAGTAATTCTGGTCCCTTGGTGTTAGAAGTAAACTCCTCTCCTGGTTTGGAAGGAATAGAAACGGCTACAGGAAAGGATATTGCCCGCGAAATTATACGGCACATAGAACGTAATGTCTAAACCACTCGAAATATTAGGTCGCTGCATACTGCCCGGAAAACGGGAGGTATTGGAGCTTGAAATTGCAAAACAACATACCCGCAATAGTTTAACAATTACAGTTGTTGTTGACAGAGCTGTAAAGGAAGGACCGGTTGTGTTATTCCTAGCTGGAGTGCATGGGGATGAACTTAATGGAGTTGCCATTGTCCGAGATTTAATCCGGCAAAAAACGGCTAAACCCAAAAAAGGAACCATTATCTATATTCCGGTCTTAAATGTGTTTGGTTACATGAACATTAGTCGGGAATTTCCGGACGGGAGAGACCTAAACAGAATGTTTCCCGGATCAGCCAAAGGGTCTTTGGCAAGCCAATTTGCCCATGCATTTACCAAAGAAATTGCACCTGTGGTAGATGTGGTCTTAGACTTTCATACAGGAGGAGCCGATCGGGAAAATTCGCCCAATATTCGCTGTGTGTTTCAAGATAAAAAGGAGATGGAATTAGCAATTGCCTTTGGTTCTAAGTTTATTGTTCATTCCAATACCAACCCAAAAACCATCCGACATCAACTCAAAAAAATGGGTAAAACTTGCCTATTGTTCGAAGGCGGTAAATCCAAAAGTCTAGATACTAGGGTTATAGAGATTGGTGTTAAAGGGGCACTCAATGTTTTACAACACCTGGGCATGAAGCTCAAAGAAGAACAAGAACCCAACACACCTATTTATATTACCAAAAATAAATGGTTAAGAGCTCCCCATTCTGGGATGTTTCAACCTGCCATATCCAATGGTGTTTTTGTTTCTGCTAAACAAGATTTAGGAGTCATTATGGATCCCTTTGGTGAATTTAAAAAGCGAATTTTATCCCCTTCTGAAGGATATATTTATGGCCTGAACACGGGGCCAATTGTACATAAAGGAGACGCACTTTTCCATATTAGTACAGAAACCCAAAAGTAATGTAGGGCATGGGAAAAGGTTAACTACCTTTGCGCCATGGAAAAAGGATTAAAAAACCGGGAGGAAATTCTCAACAAAATGGGAATTACCGGTTTAAATCAGATGCAAGAATCCACGCTTAAGGAGATTGAAAAAAACGCCAATTTGGTGGTTTTGTCTCCAACGGGTTCTGGAAAAACATTGGCCTTTTTGTTGCCAATTATTGAAGGTTTAAACCCTAACATCACTGGGGTTCAAGCCTTGATTGTCGCTCCTTCCAGAGAGTTGGCTATCCAAATTGAACAGGTAATGCGTTCCATGGGAAGTGGGTACAAAGTAAACGCTGTTTATGGGGGTCGAAGCAGCTCCACAGATCGAGTAGAAATTAAAACATTGCCGGCTGTTCTTATTGGAACTCCTGGTCGGTTAAGTGATCACCTCCAAACAGGAACAGTAGACCCATCCACTATAAAATTTGTTGTTTTAGATGAATTCGATAAATCCTTAGAAATTGGGTATGCCCAAGAAATGGAGGAGGTTTTTGAAGTTTTGAACAATCTAGAACACCGTATTTTAACTTCCGCCACCCAAAAGGTGAAAATCCCGGAATACTTAAAAATGGAAAGTGCCAAAACCTTGGACTTCCTGAATACAGACAAACCAAGCATAGAAATACTGGAAGTGCATAGTCCTGAATTTGGGCGAGAAGAAACACTTTTTGAACTTATTTCAGAAATGGAAGGGTCGGGGATTGTCTTTTGCAACTACAATGAAACCATTCAGCGTGTCCACGAAATGTTCAACACCAATGGAGTTGAACATTCCTGTTTTTATGGTGGATTGGAGCAAATAGATCGGGAAAAAAACTTGGTTAAATTCAGAAATGGAACCAGTAAAGTCCTTCTTGCTACCGATTTAGCCGCACGTGGCTTGGATATTCCGGCTTTGGATTTTATTATCCACTTTCAAACACCACCACGCCCCGATGAGTTTATTCACAGAAATGGCCGTACGGCCAGAATGAATGCACACGGGAAGTGTTTTGTAATCACCGGAAAAGGAGCCTCAGTTCCTTCATTTATTAAATGGGACGGGGAACACAAAATTAAAACGGGGGTAGAGTATACCCCAACTTTGTGGTCCACATTGTACCTAACAGGAGGCCGAAAAGACAAAATTTCGAAAGGAGATATCGTTGGGTTTTTCACCAAACAAGGTGGACTAATAGCCGACGAAATTGGGCACATCGAGTTAAAAACGAAAAGTGCTTATATCGCAGTTCCAAAAACAAAATTGAATCAACTAATCCATACACTTAACAACACAAAGTTAAAGACCAAAAAGGTAAGACTGAGTGTGTTAGACTAAGGATAGCTAATAATATAAGGCATGAGTGGGTTTAGCCATCTTAATCTAAACAAGTTTTTGGTCAGTGCTATTGAGGATTTGGGGTTTACTTCCCAAACCCCAGTGCAGGAAAAGTCATTCCCAGTTATTTTAAGTGGGAAAGATATGATTGGTATTGCTCAAACCGGTACAGGAAAAACCTTTGCATATGGTTTACCCTTACTGCACCAATTAAAATTTGCGCAACAAACCCATCCCCGAATTCTTATTCTTGTTCCAACCCGTGAATTAGTAATTCAGGTGGTGGAAATGTTAAGTGAAATTTCTAAATACATCAACCACCGCATACTTGGTGTGTATGGGGGAACTAACATTAACAATCAGAGGCAAGCCGTTCGGCAAGGGTGCGATATTTTAGTTGCAACTCCTGGCCGTTTGTACGACCTAGCCCTGGATCATACGGTGAATTTAAAGCAGATAGGGAAGTTGGTGATTGATGAGGTGGATGTAATGTTGGATCTCGGTTTTCGGTTTCAGCTGACCAATATTTTTGAATTACTCCCTGTAAAAAGGCAGAACATCATGTTTTCCGCTACAATGACCGAAGAGGTGGAGGTTCTGATAGAAGACTTTTTCTTGAATCCAACCCAGGTTTCCATTGCGGTTAGTGGAACCCCATTAAAGAATATTCAACAAAAGGCATACCCTGCCAAAAACTTCTATACCAAATTTAACCTCCTCAAACATCTTCTAAAGCAACATCAGGAGATGAAAAAGGTGCTTATTTTTGTGGATAACAAGAAATCCGCAGACTTGTTGTACGAAACGATGGGGGAGTCTGGATTTGGCTCTAAAACGGGAGTTATTCACTCCAATAAAAGTCAAAACCAACGGCTCAGGGCAATTGATGAGTTCGAAGAAGGGAAAATAAAATACTTGGTCGCCACCGATTTGATGGCGCGTGGATTGGATATTGATAATATATCCCACGTCCTCAATTACGATACACCACAATACCCGGAAAATTACATGCACCGAATAGGTAGAACGGGTAGGGCAGAAGAAAAAGGGAACTCAATTTTGTTTTATACCCCCACCGAAGCGGAATTTAAAAAGGGAATCGAAAACTTAATGAAAATTGAGATTGATACACTTCCTTTTCCCGAAATTGTGCAGGTTTCAACTATGTTAACCCCAGAAGAAAAGCCGAAAATTTCCAAGGAAGGAAGTACCCATAAAATACAACGCGCTCAAGCTGTTGGGGATGCCTATCACGAAAAATTGGAGAAAAACAAAAAGATTAATCTAGAGCCCGCTCACCTCCGGGCCAAGGCGGAAAAATATAAAAAACCCAAAACTCGGGGAGACAAAAAGTCCAATCAAAGGAACAACAAGAAGTAATGAAGAGAATTAACGCTTACAAAAAGCTATTTGCGGTTGAATCGACCACGAATTTGAAGTCGCTAAAAACCAAGTACCGTAATTTAGTAAAAGAATGGCATCCTGACAAGTTTCAGGAAGACAATCCGTTAGCTAAAGAAGCTGAAGTTAAGAGTCAGGAAATTATTGATGCTTATCATTTCTTGGTGTCCATGGCATCTGAAACTATTGAGGCCGAAAAAGAAACCTACGTTAAAGAAACTTTGGAGTCTGGTGTTTCCGACTTTAAACACAAAGGACAAGTGTTAGAGGTTACCTTTTTTGATGGGAATACCTATGAGTATTTTGGGGTTAAACCACCATTGTATCAGAAATTGATTAATTCTGATAAACAAAATCGTTTCCTAAAAAGGAGCATTGCATTGGAGTTTCCTTACCGGAAATCGAAAACAGGACAATTGCAAGATTAATATTGGCATAAACTCCAAGTATTGCTTATTTTCAGTCCAACAATTGGGAATGGAAATGAACCAAATACTACTCGGAAGTTTTTTGATTTTAGGCTTGGGTTTGTCTCATCATATGAGGGGGCAAACCCATGGCTCTAAAAGAACGGTAAGGCCTGGCGTAAAAATCGGGCCATTTACCACAGGAAAAGGGATCTTGTAAGTCCAGAGCGGTTCCCAAAGTAATGCCTTGTGGCAAAAAAAAACAACTTGTTTCGAGCCAATAGCCATTTCATTCGTTAAGGAATTAAGGAAAATGGGAGTTGGGACTTGAATTAAGTCAAAGCCACTTCTATAATTCGGCTGGAGATAATACCTTGCGGTCTTCAACTCCATACACCCTGCGTGCGCGTTGGAATATTGTTAATTCAACAACGGCAGCGACCTCCTTTGGTATCCAAGCCCAAATTCGGGTTCCTCGGACCAATTTTACCCGATCTTTTATGGCTCCTAAACTCGGTTTATCGGCAGCCAAACCAGTGAATAAATATCTTACCTTCAAATATTAGATGTGTGTGGGAAGAAGGCAGCCTGTTTTTTGCGTCCCTTAATACCCAGTTTAGGCCGCACAACAATTGGATTGTTTTGCTGGAGTTAATGCGAGAATGGCAAACTTCTGCACGGGTAAATACAGGGAGTTTTGGAGTGGCATATTTGGTCAACCCAAATTTCCAAATTAATATTGGAATTCAAAATTTAGTGGATCCAATGAATGAAAACATATCTTCATTGATTGCTTTATGTTATAGATTTAACACCTTAAAAATCAAATAGTTGATGTATCGATTTTTTTTGTTTTTATTGAGCTTTGTTGTTAGTATTTCTACCCTTTTTGGACAACAAGAACCTGATTCCCTTTTTAATGCAAATCAGGATTCAATCCGGAAAATAGTTGAAGCGCGTAACCTTCGATTATTGTTTGTTTCGGATTCAATTCAAAAGTCTGATAGCATTAAGGAAGCCAATCTTTTGGCGCAAATAGCCAATGTTCAGCGAGACGACCAATTAAAAAGGGACGCGCTCCAAAACAAACTCGATTCCTTAAAGCGGGTAGATGAATTAAGGGAATCCATAATAAAAAGTCAGGTTGATTCCTTGCGGGCCAATACTCCAGGTTATCCATTGGTTTTTCATGGAGATACTATCCTCCGCTTTTTTACCCGTCTTGGCCCTTTTTCTGCCGAAGAACGGGTAAAAAGCACCTTGGCTAAAATTGAAGCCCTGGTAAGTTCCAAGTCATTTAATCCGGAACAACTTAACGTAAAAGCAAGCGAGGAAACACATGACTTGTGGCACGAAAATGCAATTTTACTTTCGGTAACGGACAGAGATGCCTTTTTTCTGAATGGAACCCGGGCTCAGGTTGCTGCGCAGTATTTGGAAGCCATTAAAGCAGGAGTGGATAAATACCAAGACAGAACAGGTTGGTTGGCGACTCTACTTCGGATATTAATGCTACTTGTGGTTATTGCTGGTTTCTATTTTGGAATAAGCTATTTAAATAAAGCATTAAGTGCTCTGAATGATAAACTTCTCCAGAAAATAAAACCCTACCTGAAAGGAATTAAACCTCGGAATTATGAATTCTTGTCGGCAGAACGGGAAGCAACCATTGTTTTTGGTGTTTTAAAGGTCTTGAAATGGCTAGTAATTGGATTGTTGGTCTACATGTCACTTCCAGTGGTTTTCAGTATTTTCCCTGCCACTAAAGGGATTGCAAGTACTTTGTTGTCGTACATCCTTAATCCTCTAAAAAACTTTGTGGTTGGGCTTTTTGGTTACATTCCTGAGCTAATCACTATCATTATTATTGTTTTTATTACCCGCTATTTTGTTCGTTTTCTTCGGTTCTTGTCCTTGGAAATTGCAGCCGGTAAATTGCAACTACCTGGGTTTTATCCAGATTGGGCAGCTCCCACCTTTAACCTATTGAAAATCACTATTTACGCCTTTTCCTTTGTGGTTATTTTCCCCTATTTACCGGGTTCCGACTCTGCTGTTTTTCAGGGAGTAAGTGTTTTTTTAGGGGTCTTATTTTCCCTGGGTTCTTCCAATGCCATTGGAAATATTGTAGCGGGGTTGGTTCTCACCTACATGCGGGCATTTAAAAATGGGGATCGGGTGAAAATTGGCGATACCACAGGAGATGTTATTGAAAAAACAATGCTAGTTACCCGGGTTCGGACCATAAAAAATGAATATGTAACCATTCCCAACTCTGCAATCCTGAATGGAAATACGGTGAACTATACCACGAGCTCAGAAGGGGAAGGACTTATCCTAAATACCACCATTACCATTGGTTAT
>JBLHJD010000132.1:0-7046 GCA_047618705.1 Luteibaculaceae bacterium | reverse complement strand
CAAAATCATTTCTAGAGATATGAAAAACAAAATGATGGAGCCAGCCACCGAGAAACTTTTTACATCAATCCCAATGACGTCCAATATGGATTCTCCAACAATCAAAAAGCCCAGAAGTATGCAACTACTAACAACGGTTGTTTTTAGTGGATTGACATCTCCACTTTTTCGTTTTAATTCAATGATTAAGGGAATTGAGCCTACAATGTCAATAACGGCAAAAAGGACCATAAAGGCCGTTAATATCTGATCCCAACTAAATTCCATGTGTGATAGTTTTTTCGATTCCCCGCGGGAAATGGATTAATTCAATTTCATTTATTCTTTGTGCCAAGGTTTCTGGCGTTTCATTGCTTGATACGGGGATGCTGGCTTGGAATAATACCCGACCATCATCAAATTTCTCATTCACCAAGTGAATACTTATTCCGGCTTCGGATTCTTTTGCTTCAATAACGGCTTCGTGCACATGCCTACCATACATGCCTTTTCCACCAAATTTGGGCAGTAAACTCGGGTGCAGATTAATCATCTTATTCGGAAAAGTTTCGGTGAAGGATTTGGGGATTTTCAGTAAAAATCCAGCCAAGATTATCCAGTCGATTTTGTGCCCTTTTAAAAACTGGAGCGGTTTTTCGCCCGTTTCCCAGTCGTTTTTCCCGAAAAAATGGCTTGAAATCCCCAATGAACTGACTCTTTCGGCCGCTTTTGCGCTTTTTCTGTTGAATAACAAAAAAGAAATTTTTATGCTCGGATGCCCCTGAAAATAGCGGCAAACGGCTTCAGCGTTTGATCCTGAACCTGAGGCTAACAGCGCAATCTTAGTTATTTTTGGCATGGTACAAAGATAGAACGTACATTGCGGACTGAGCAATGAAATGAAATAATAAATCAAGCAATTGGTTCCTTTTTTTGATTATTTTCACAAAAGGTTTTTTATTTGTGCCAAATTCTAATTAGAAATTTAATTGAGTGATCATGTCTGATATTCAGTCCAAAGTAGTAGCGATTATAGTTGACAAGTTAGGTGTTGACGAATCTGAAGTAACAATGGAAGCAAGCTTTACCAATGATTTGGGAGCTGATTCATTGGACACAGTAGAACTTATAATGGAGTTCGAAAAAGAATTCAATATTGCCATTCCAGATGACCAAGCTGAAAAGATTGGAACTGTAGGACAGGCTGTTGAGTACATTACCAACAACGCATAATTCAATTTTTAGGGATAAAAATTTAAAATTATGAAGCTTAAAAGAGTTGTAGTTACAGGTCTTGGTGCACTAACACCGATTGGAAACGATATTCCATCTTATTTGGAAGGGTTGAAGAAAGGGGTAAGTGGAGCTGGGAATATTACGCACTTTGATGCTTCTAAGTTTAAAACCCAATTTGCGTGTGAGGTTAAGGGGTTTGATCCACTTAATTACATGGACCGTAAAGAATCACGGAAAATGGACCTTTACGCGCAGTACGCCATGGCAACTACGCATGAAGCTATGCAGGATGCCGGTTTCGATTTGGAAAAACTGAATCTAGACAAGTGTGGTGTAATTTGGGGATCGGGTATCGGAGGAATTCAAACTTTCCAACAAGAGGCAATGAACTTTGCCAATGGAGATGGAACCCCCCGGTTTAATCCTTTCTTTATCCCAAAAATGATTGCAGATATTGCCTCGGGTCATATTTCTATTAAATATGGTTTCAGAGGACCCAACTTCACAACTGTATCCGCGTGTGCGTCCAGTACGAACGCACTCGTGGATTCATATAATTACATACGTCTTGGTAAAGCCGATGTAATTATCTCTGGTGGTTCGGAAGCTGCAGTTAATGAATGCGGAATTGGAGGTTTTAATGCCTTACACGCATTATCAACTAACAATGAAAACTTTGCATCGGCTTCCCGTCCCTTTGATAAAACCCGTGATGGTTTTGTTTTGGGTGAAGGGTCTGGTGCCTTAATTTTGGAAGAATATGAGCACGCGGTAAAACGGGGTGCCCATATTTATGCCGAAGTTAAAGGGGGTGGTTTAACTGCCGATGCTCACCACATAACGGCTCCACATCCACAAGGATTGGGTGCAATGAATGTGATGCGTTTTTCTTTGGAAGACGCAGAAATGGATGCCACAGAAATTGATTACATCAATGTTCATGGTACTTCTACTCCGCTTGGAGATGTAGCCGAAAGTTTAGCCATCAAAAAGGTGTTTGGCGATCATGCCTACAACCTGAACATTAGTTCTACTAAGTCGATGACAGGGCACTTGCTTGGAGCCGCTGGAGCTATTGAATCCATTGCCTGTATTTTGGCAATTAAACACAACTTCATTCCTCCTACCATTAACTTTGAAGTGGAAGATGAAGCCATCGATAACAAACTTAATTTTACATTTAACAAAGCACAAGAACGCACAGTTAAAGCGGCATTAAGTAACACTTTCGGATTTGGTGGCCATAACACTTCCGTTATTTTCAAGGAACTGGAGGATTAATGAAATGGTTTTCTTCCCGATTTAAACGGGATATTGAATTCTATAGATTTACCAAAAAAAATCTGGGCGTTGCATTAATGTATAAAGGCTATGTAAAAGAAGCCTTTACCCATAAAAATGCCCGGGAAAATCAATACTCCGATCAAGAACGTCTGGAGTTTATTGGAGACGCACTCATCGGTTGGATTGTAGCCAGGACGGTCTTTACTGAATTCCCGGAATTGCAAGAAGGAGACCTTTCCAAAATGAGGTCGAAGTTGGTCAACAGAAAATACCTCAATCAACAAAGTAAACAAGTTGGCCTTTTTCAGTGGTGCGAACATCAGTTTGATGAGCAAACCGTACCAGAAAATGTCCATGGAAATATTTTGGAAGCCTTAGTGGGCGCTGTGTACCTGGTGAAAGGCTATAAAACTGCCCGGAAATTGGTAGATAACCTGATCCCATCCAGCACTTTCGAACCCCATGAAACCGAATTGGTGGATCCAAAAAGTAGGGTCTACATTTGGGTTCAAAAGAAAGGAAAAGAAATTAATTTCGAAGAAACCCCCATTCTGGATTTGGAAGAAAGGATTACTGGATTTAACAGTATCTTAACAATCGAAAGTGTGGGTGAATTCAAGGGGAAAGGCCTTTCCAAGAAGGAAGCACAAATGAAAGCCTCCATTGAAGCTTGCCATGTGCTTTTTTGAATTTAAATTAGCCATAACATTATGGCAAAACATGTTCTAGATTTTTTTCCGACTTTTGATTTCGAAATAATTGGTATTTGTTGCCACTTTAAGGAATACAGATTGTCATGGGCATTAAATAAAAGTCTAGGCCTTGCGTTAGAAAAATGCAAAGTTGGCGTTCCAGAACCTTTCCGGGGAAAGACCATCCATTTTTGCCTGTATAAAAGTGAGGACCTGGATAACCAAAAGGTCGTGCACTTGCTGCAAAATAAACAAGGAGCTTGCACCTTTGTTCCTGGATTAAAACACATCGATTATTTTTTACTGGTTTTCGAACACAGACAGTCCGAAAACCTAATCCGGGAATTGCGGAAAATTCCGGAAATCTTGACCGCGGTTCTGTTGGATCCCGAGCAAGACAAAGACTTAGAAAAACTTATTTATGAATAGAGAAAAAAGAACCAAAATTGTGGCCACATTAGGGCCAGCAATTTCCGAGAAATCAGTACTTAAAGAGTTGATTGAGAAGGGAGTAAATGTGTTCAGAATTAACTTTTCTCATGGGGATTTATCCCAGCACCAAGAAAGTATAAACCTAGTACGCGAACTCAATGCGGAAATGGGAACAGCGGTGGCTCTTTTGGGTGACTTGCAAGGCCCAAAAATCCGGATTGGAATTATCGAAAATGGAGAAATGCCAATTGCAGTTGGCGACGAACTGACCTTCTCTACCAAATTAGGCGTAAAAGGATGCATAGATATCCAATATCCCGAGTTTGCTCAGGATGTAAGCCCTGGTGACCAAATTCTTTTGGATGATGGGAAAATAGAAATGGAAGTCCTTTCCACTGATGGAAAAGAAAAGGTGGTATTGCGTGTCACTCACGGTGAGGTGTTAAAATCCCGTAAAGGGGTGAACCTACCGAACACAAAAATATCACAACCATCCTTAACAGCAAAGGATTTAAAGGATCTTGATTTTATCATGGAGCAGGATTTGGATTGGGTTGCACTTTCCTTTGTTCGGTCTGCTCGCGACATTATTGAGGTGAAGCATATTTTATCCGAAAATAAGGTGCAGATGGGTGTCATCTCCAAAATAGAAAAACCAGAGGCAATCTCTGATTTGGATGCCATAATTCAGGCTTCAGATGCAGTGATGATTGCTCGAGGAGATTTAGGTGTTGAAGTCCCAATGCAAAAATTGCCTTTGCTACAAAAGGAAATTATCAAGCAATCCAGAAATTACGCTAAACCGGTTATTGTGGCAACACAAATGATGGAAAGCATGATAGAGAATGTAACGCCTACCAGAGCAGAGGTAAACGATGTTGCCAATGCCGTTTTGGATGGGGCAGATGCGGTAATGCTTTCTGGGGAAACCTCCGTTGGGAAATTCCCAATTAAGGTGATTGAAGCCATGGATAAAATTATCCGGGAAATGGAAACTTCAGAGGACATTTATAACCATGAAACACCCCCGAACGATTTGGCCGGGGACCGTTTTATTACCGATTCTATTTGTTATAATGCATGTAGGTTGGTGAGCAGGGTGCATGCCAAAGCGGTAGCTACCATGACCCATTCTGGGTATACAGCACTTAAGATTAGTAGCCAACGCCCAAAAACAACCGTTTTTGTTTTTACAGGGAATCCAAAACTGCTAACCAAATTGAGTTTGGCTTGGGGTGTAAAAGCTTTTTTCTACGACCGCTTTTTAAGTACAGATCATACCATTGCAGATATCAAATACATCCTTAAAAAAGAAGGTGGACTAGAGGATGGCGATATGGTAATTAACCTGGCCAGTATGCCTATTGGCGAGAAGGGAATGACCAACATGATTAAATTGAGTTACGTATAATGGGGATTGACTTTGAAAGCTTAAAAGAAATTTGCCGCATTCCGGGAGCACCCGGTTTCGAGAACAATATCCGGAACCACGTGGCTGGAATTCTGGAAGGAGCGGTAGACGAGCAGTCAACCGATTCCATGGGAAACCTCATCACCATTAAAAGATGCGGAAAGCCCAATGCCAAAAAACTCATGTTGGCTGCCCATCTAGATGAAATTGGGTTTATTGTTACTCACATTACCGACGACGGATTCTTACGTTTCCACCCTCTGGGAGGATTCGACCCCAAAACATTAACGTCGCAACGCGTAATTGTACACGGTAAAAAGGATTTGATCGGGGTGATGGGAAGCAAGCCTATTCACGTTATGAAGCCAGAGGAGCGCAAAAAAACGGTTGAATTAGGTGATTTCTATATCGACCTAGGTTTAAGCGGAGAAGAGGTTAAAAAGCACGTTGAAATTGGTGACGCGGTAACGCGGGACAGAGAACTCATCCGCATGGGTGAATGCCTGAACGGAAAAAGTCTGGACAACCGCATTAGCGTGTACATTTTAACCGAGGTTATGAAACGCGCAAAAGCTATTGGCGTGGATGTATACGGGGTGTTCACAGTGCAAGAGGAAGTTGGAATCCGTGGGGCACAGGTAGCTACTTTGGCCATTCAACCGGATTTTGGTATCGCCATTGACACCACCATTGCTTTCGATTTGCCGGGATCTGCGGATCACGAAAAAATTACGGAGCTAGGAAAAGGAACCGCCATCAAAATTTATGATACCAGTGCTATTTGTGACCGGAGGATGATTCGTTTTCTGAAACAAACAGCCGAGGGTAATGCCATTAATTGGCAAACAGAATTGTTGACAGGTGGGGGAACAGATACAGCCGGAATTCAGCGGTTTAAAGCTGGAGGAAGTATTGCCGGTGCAGTTTCCATTCCTACACGTCACATTCACCAAACCATTGAAATGGTACACGAAAAAGATGTGGAGGCAAGCATTGAATTGCTGATCCATGCCATCGAGGGCATATCGGAATTTAATTGGGAAGCTTAATTAGTATTCTTAAGGCATAAAAAAAGCCCCGAATTACATTGATAATTCGGGGCTTTTTAGTGCATTATATTTCGAAATTAGGCCTGTTGAGCACCACTTCCAACACTCTTAGGCATTTTCTCTAAATCCCGATCAAACAAATACAATCCACCAGACTCATCACCAATCAGGTTTAAGCGATCCATTACTGATCTAGCCAATGCTTCTTCTTCTATTTGCTCGCTTACGTACCATTGCATAAAATTATGCGTGGTGTAATCTTTCTCCTGCAAACAAAGGTGAATCACGTGGTTAATTTCATTGGTTACCATTTCTTCATGGGCCAATAGTTTTTCGAATACTTCCCGCACTCCAGCGTACTCGGAAGGAGGCGCTGGCAATGCAGGAACCTTGGCTTTTCCGCCGCGTTCGTTCACATACTTCACCAATTTTAACATGTGCATTCTTTCTTCGTTAGAATGCTGATATAAAAAGGAAGTAGTTCCACTTAATCCTTGATTTTCTGCCCAAGAAGCCATAGCCAAATAAAACTGGCTCGATTCTGCTTCAATGGCAATTTGTTTGTTGAGGATATTCTCTATTTTATTTGATAACATAGTCGTTGTTTTTATACTTCTTCGAAAATACGGAATTTGAGGCTTATTTGCCCCAATTCCAAGTTAAGCCAAAATAAACATTTCTACCGGCCACTGGTCCCCATGAACCATAACCCATTGCATCGGTGATTTCACCACTTTCATTGGTGTTAATCCGGATGGGGTTTGGAATTTTGTAATCGGTAAGGTTCTCACTTCCGAGGTAGAATTCAAATTGACCAATAATGTAATTAATCTGGGCATTAGCCACAATATAGGCAGGACTTTCTTTATCTCCATACCAAGCTGATGGCAAGGGTTGCGTACCTAATGTATGAAGAGTGAAATCAAACTTCCATTCCCGTTCAGGAGCGGGTTCAAAGTGGTA
>JBLHJD010000131.1:0-7117 GCA_047618705.1 Luteibaculaceae bacterium | reverse complement strand
CCTACACCTATTTGTTAAATGGCCAAAATACATCTGGACCCTTTTTTGGGAACTTGGACCCAGGTACGTATACCATTTCTATAACAGATAGTCAAAACAACACCAAGGACACATCGGCAACAGTTCCGTACAATCCAACAATTACAAAAGTTACCATTAAACATCTAAGTTGTCAGGGTAGTTTGGATGGACGAATCCAGGTAAGCGCGAGTTGTTTAGACCCCGAAATTCGGTACCAATTGGATAATGGCACCCTCCAAAGTTTTGGTATTTTTTCTAACCTGTCACCCGGTACGTATACCCTAAATGTTTGGAACGGTTTTAACCAAATATTCTACACCCAAATTATCGAGATTTTGGATGGGGATCCAATAACAATTTATGAATTTAAAGTATTAAATTCTACCTGTTTTGGGATCAACAATGGAAGTATAGAAATACTGAAACCAAAACGACCAAACCTATTATACAGCATTAATGGAGGCAACTCCTTTTCCTCCCAAACTTCTTTTTCCTCCTTACCCTCAGGCAATTATCAGCTGTGCGTTTTGGATCCTGCCGGATGCCTTTCTGAAAAAGTCCCCGTGACCATTACCAACAACCTGGAAGTGACCATTACCAACACACAAGTAATACAACAACCCAGTTGTGCGCCCAATATGGATGGGAGAGTTAAGGTAAGTGCCTCCGGTGGTTTCGGAAACTACAGTTTTGGGTTTAATAATGCCGGTTATTTTAGTACCGACACCCTAAACAACCTGCCCGGAGATGCCACTGTGGCCATTTTTGCCAAGGATTATTTGGGATGCCTTTCCGATACGGTACAAGTTCCATTAACCTACCTGGGTAAATTGGAGTTGACCATCCGAGATAAAATTGATGCTAGTTGCAGTGATGAAACGGATGGCGAAATAGATATTACTTCCCCCGGAGGAGCTGCCGGAATGCTAGTGAATTTTGTGGATGGTTTAGGGTTCACCAATCGTTTTTTACGGCAGGACCTACGGGCCCAAGATTATGAGGTTCTTATTCGCGATAGCAATGGTTGTTTATCAGACACCGCCAAGTTTTCCATTGTAAATACAGGTAAACTTCGTCCTCCCAATGTAATTGTAAAGCCCGTAAATTGTAACCCGCCAACGGATGTGTTAGGCGGTGTTGCCGTTTTCCCCGATTCCATTCCGGGTTCAAATTACGACTATAGTTTTGATGGCGGAACCCTATTTAAAACAGGAAATGATTCCCTGGGATTGAGTTTAGGAACACAACTTACCATTCAGCTCAGGAGGCCTCAGGCTGGTGTTATTCAGGAATGTTTATCGGATCTGATTACTGTTGAAGTGGGTGAAGTAATTCCTTTGGATACCCTGAGTACTTCTGTAGTTCCAGAGTCCTGCTATTTATTTTACGACGGGAATTTGGTAGTTAATGCAATTGGAGGTGGCGGAAACTACAGCTATTCCTTGGATGGTTCACCACAACAATCCAGCAATATTTTTAGTGACCTTTCCAGTTCATTAAACCCATTTAAACTGCTTCGAATTTATACAGATGATGTTTGCGGGTTAACCGATAAAAGAGTTTTTAAAGAGTTTACTATTGATATGGGTGCAATTGGGCCCTTAACCTTGGTGCAATATTCCCGAGAACCCATTACCTGCGAGGATTATTCGGATGGGGAAATCAACATAATAATTACCGGAGGAGATCCCGTTTTTGAATTTACCATTGACGGTGGAGCCAATTGGGGAACATTGGCCAATAATACAGGATTAGCAGCGGGGCCATACAATTTGCAAGTTAGGGATGGTAAGGGATGTTATACACCCATTTATTCCACCAAACTGTTGAACCCCGGTCCTTTGGTAATAGCGGATGTGGTGGTTACCCCCGTTTATTGTTTTGGTGCGTCTAGCGGAAGTATTGAAATTGTTGGACATGGCGGTTCTGAGGAATATAAATACAGCATAGATGGTGGAATAAACTTCCAAGAAGGGAAAACCTTTTTGGGATTGGAGGCCGGCGAGTATTCCATTGTGTTTGAGGACTTGTTTGGTTGTGGACGCTTAGATCAACAAGTTGCTGTTCCCCAAAATGAAAAATTGGTGCTCAACGGATCGGTATTTGAAGCTAGTAATTGTGTTCCGGGGACTGACGGCCGCATAGTTCTTTTTCCATCTGGAGGTGTTTTTCCCTATATTTTTGAAGACCAAGTGGGTTCTTTAAATCCAAGCCCACAAATTACTGGACTTGTACCTGGGGCTTACCGCTATATTCTGCGGGATAAGTGGGGATGTGAATCCGCCCCGCTTGAACTGGAATTAAACTTACCCTTAGGCCCCATATTGGACAGTGTAGTTATAACACATCCAAGTTGTTTTGGGCTGTTGGACGGGAAAATCCAAGGGTTTTCCACCGATAATTTAAGCTACTCCTTGGATTCTGGTTTAAGTTGGAAACCAGCAGGCTTATTTTTGGATCAAGGTCCAGATAACTACCAACTAAGGGCAAAAGACAGCAAAGAATGTGTTCGTGTTTTTAACGACTTGGAATTACTGGAACCTACAGAGGTGCAATCTTTTGCGGAGGTGGTAGACTCTATTTTGTGTTTTGAGGAGGAAGCATCCGTGCAAATCATCGGGATATTTGGGTTTGCTCCTTATCGCTATAGCATCAATAATGGGCTAAGTTATTCGGACCAAGATATCCAGATGTTGGGAGCTGGAACTTATTCAATACGGGTAGAAGATAGCCATGGTTGTGAGTCTCCTGTACAGATACTTACAATTATTCAGCCAGCTCTTTTGCAAATGCAAGTAACTGTGGTTCCCGCAATAAATGGTTCCGATGGAAAAGTGATTGCACAGGGCTCCGGTGGAGTTGAGCCCTACCAGTATTCTTTATTTCCTGGATTTTTTCAATCTGAGGGGGATTTTGAAAATCTAGAGCAAGGCAATTACCTTTTGGAGTTGGTGGATGCCAACAACTGCAGTGTAATTATCAATGTGGAGGTGGATAAAGTAAATTCCCTTGGAGCTTTGGACGCTGGAAATGGCCTAGTAATATTCCCCAACCCTAGTTCAGGGAAAGTATTCCTGAAATCAAATTTGGGGATTCAGGAAGTTAAAGTATCCAATCTTTTGGGAGAAACCGTGTATGTGGGTCAAGAAAAGGTGGTAGACCTCAAAGGTATGGCCGCCGGAGTGTACATTTTTGAAGTTTTGATGTCCAATAAAAAGGTGGAGCAACGCCGCGTTATTTTAGAATAGTGGAGAGGTTAAAATCACCTGTTCCACCCATTCAGTCACCAAAATATATACCACAAAAAAAGGCGAACCCGGTTGGGTTCGCCTTTTTCATTTTGATTATTATTAAATCTACACGTTAAACCGGAAGTACAATACATCTCCATCTTCAACCACCTATTTTTTACCCTCAACACTCAATTTACCCGCATCCCTACAAGCAGACTCCGATCCTAGTTCATCATAATCGGCATAGCTATGATGATGAAATGACCATAAGCACAGAGTGCTCCAAAATCACGGTACCTTGCAAAGGATAATTCAAGTACTCAACAGAGTATTTAACCCTGTTTATAAAAATTAAAATTTTCCTATGAAAAAAAATCTACTTGTTACTGCTTCGGTAATCGTCCTTTCTAGTTTAAATATTTCAGCAACTCCTGAAGTAATCAAATCTTCTTTTGAAAAAACAGAAATATCAGTAGAAGATTTAAACAATTTAACATCGATTACGAGCGCCCTTTCTTCTGATGGTAAGGAACTTACAATTTCAATCCAAGGAAGATTTGACTTTTCTGTACTTCAAGAGTTTAGAAATGCTTATGAGAGCTCCCTTTCTGGCGTGGAAGTAATTTTAATTGATATGTCGAGTTGTACTTACATGGATGAGGATGGACTTGCCATGTTTAGTCAATTAAGAGAAAGTGCTGGTGGAGACGCATCACAAATATTTATTTTAAATTGTAGTGCAGATGTTCTTGAAGTATTCACAAAAAGTGGCTTTGATCAGTATTTCACAATGCACTAATTACAATAATTAGTGCATTAGTGCTTCGTTATTTCCTTCAGAAGGACTCTTATTTCCTCCAGGAACGAAGGGGCTGTCTAATTATTGGGCAGCCCCTTTTTATTTGGAGAAAGTTGGTGAAGTTTTAGAAGCTCTATGAAAGGCCTCGATTAATTTAAGGGATGTGTTTTTATCACCTTCGGAAAGGGTTTGCAATTCCAGTACCGGAACTTTAAACGGCTACTGTTTAAGGCCAAGATTACCAAAATTTAAACCACAAAAAAAGGCGAACCCATCTGGGTTCGCCTTTTTCATTTTGATTATTATTAAATCTACACGTTAAACCGGAAGTGCATTACATCTCCATCTTCAACTACATATTCTTTTCCTTCTACACTCAATTTACCCGAATCCCTACAAGCCGATTCCGACCCGAGTTCATCATAATCGGCATAGCTAATTACTTCTGCCCGGATAAATCCTTTTTCGAAGTCGCTGTGGATTACACCCGCAGCCTGAGGTGCTCTCATCCCTACATTAATAGTCCAAGCTCTCACTTCTTTTACTCCTGCCGTAAAATAAGTCCTCAAATCAAGCAATTGATAGGCTTGTCTTATTAACTTATTTACTCCTGGCTCCGTTAATCCAAGGTCTTCTAAAAACTCTTGACGTTCTTCGTAGGAATCGAGTTCGTTGATGTCTGCTTCAATTTTTGCTCCAAGAACCAAAACCGTTGCGTTTTCATCTTTCACAAACTCCTTTATTTTCTCCACATATTCATTCCCCGTTGCAACCGATGCCTCATCAACATTGCATAAGTACATAACTGGCTTTAAGGTAAGCAACTGCAATTCCTTAATCAACAGCAGGTCTTCTTCTGAAACATCCGCAGTACGCGCCGATTTGTTCGACTCCAAGGTGTTTTTTACTTGTGTAAGGACTTCGTATACCTTTTTGGCATCCTTATCTCCCGTTTTGGCCTGGCGCTCAACCGTTGCCATTTTTTTGATCACGGTTTCGTAATCTTTCAGCTGAAGCTCGGTATCAATGATCTCCTTATCTCTAATTGGATCAACACTCCCATCCACGTGGACCACATTTCCGTCATCGAAACAACGAATAACATGGATAATGGCGTCTGTTTCCCGGATGTTGGTAAGGAACTGATTCCCCAAACCTTCTCCCTTGGATGCTCCTTTTACCAAACCGGCTATATCCACAATTTCTATGGTCGTTGGCATCACTCTTTCGGGCTTTACCAAAAACTCTAAACGCTCCAAACGAGGATCCGGAACGTTGATGGTACCTACGTTAGGTTCAATTGTACAAAAAGGAAAGTTTGCTGCCTGAGCAGTTGCGTTAGACAAACAATTAAAAAGGGTTGATTTTCCAACATTGGGTAAACCAACAATACCACACTTTAAAGCCATGAATACGTTTTTGGGATGCCAAAATTAATAAAATAGAACATCAAAATTTTACCGATATAAAAAAAGGCCGGAGGAATCCTCAAGCCTTCTCTAAATTCTTGCCATTTTGTTACTCCACTTTCGAAATTTCACCCCCTAAACTAGTGGAGATAGAAACTTCTTTTGGCACTCCTTTATATTCAATATTTCCGGCAGTAGAAGCATTTAATTTCATGACTCCTCCCCCTTTAATTTTTACTTCGGCACCAGTATCAGCCTCAACCAGCCAATTTCCAGCCTCCAAATCAGCCAAATTCAGGAAACCTCCTGTGTCAGCATTAATGTTTACACTTTTAGCATCTCCTCTAAAATGACACTCACCACCTTGGCTTACTTTTAAATCTAAATCTCCAACGGATACCTGCATTTCAACGGATGCACCCGAGTTTATTTTCACAACAAGCATATCGGCATACAAAACATCATTGGAAAACACGGCTGCCCCGGCTCCTGCCTGAATCCGCTTAATTCCCATTGAACTCAATTTAATATTCACCACAACGTCTTTTACTTTAGCCGTTTTAATGCGGAAATACAGCAAACCTTCCTCCTCGGAAACCACAAATTGGTTCCGATCTATATTCTTATACGTAATCTCAACTTGTCCGGCATCCATTCCTTCCACCAATTCTACCGCAAAAGGACCAAATACTTTGATTCCATCATATGCTTTTTTGGCTTCAAAAGTTTCATTTCCCTGAGCGCAAATAATGAGGCTAGAAATAAGAAATAATCCGGTAACAAATGACGATAAATTCAATTTCATGATATTAACAATTAACATTTGACTAAAAGTACAAAGTAATTTAAACAACCGAGTGGATTTATGTACTTTTGCCGCAAACTTTTACCCTGCAATGGCAAATATCGAAGAATTAAAATCCATTTGTTCCCAGGTAAGACGGGATATTGTACGCATGGTTCATGCTGTAAATTCTGGTCACCCTGGTGGATCCTTAGGTTGTGTTGAGTATTTTGTTTCGCTTTATTTTAAAGCCATGAATCACTCCACAAAGTTTAATATGGACGGAAATGGGGAGGATTTATTCTTCCTTTCTAATGGTCATATTTCACCTGTTTGGTACAGTACTTTAGCTCGCTCAGGGTATTTCGATGTGGCTGAATTAGCTACCTTCAGAAAACTAAACACCCGTTTGCAAGGACACCCAACCACGCACGAAGGTCTTCCTGGAATCCGCGTTGCTTCTGGTTCTTTAGGTCAGGGTTTATCCGTAGCCTTAGGGGCTGCGCAATCCAAAAAACTGAACAAGGATAATTCCATCATCTACACCCTTTTTGGAGATGGAGAATTGCAAGAAGGTCAGGTTTGGGAAGCTGCTATGTATGCAGCTGGTCAGAAAATAGACAACATCATTTCTGCAATCGACTTTAACGGTAGGCAAATTGATGGGGATACAGATGATGTATTGCCCCTTGGTGACCTTACTGCCAAATGGGAAAGTTTCGGATGGACCGTTTTGTCGTGTGATGGAAACGACTTCGATTCTCTTTTACCTTGCTTAGATAAAGCTCGTTCATTAACCGGTCAGGGGAAACCCATTATGATCATCATGAAAACAGAGATGGGTCAAGGTGTTGATTTTATGGTAGGTTCC
>JBLHJD010000130.1:0-7145 GCA_047618705.1 Luteibaculaceae bacterium | reverse complement strand
ATGATGTCGATTCCATTGGATATCCCGAAAATGTTATTTCCTTCGGATTCTACATTCCCAATTAGAAGGAAAATATCTGAATTTGCTTCCGCACTAGCTTCATTTTGAGCAATAATAGAATTGGAAATGTAGGACCGGTCATCCACCAAATTCTGTGAAATCCCTCCTCCTTGATCGGCCTCGTTTTCTACTATAGTTGCATGGTTAATGTTAATCTCCCCTTCACTTTTAATGGCCCCTCCACGCTTTTGTGCTTGGTTGTATGCAAAAGTGGAGTTACTTACATTTATGTTAGAACGGTAGTTGTTGATGGCTCCTCCAGAAGCTAAACTTCCGTTTACCGCGTTGGCTATAAAAGAAGTTCCATTAATACTACACACCCCTTTGTGTGCCGATAAGGCTCCACCTCCAATTAATTCACTCGGAGATGCTAGAGTTTGGTTGGAGTCGAGCACGGAGTTACTTATAGCTAATGTTCCTCTATACAGGGCAATGGCCCCACCAGCTTCGGTGGTCCAGTTGTTGGAGAAACGCGAGTCTTGAATTGTAGTACTCGATGTGCTATCAATGTAGATTGCTCCCCCCTTAAAAGAACTGCTGTTCTTGCTCATGGATATTAATGCCAATTGGTTCTGAGCATCGTTGGAGTTGGTTAAAAAGACAGCTCCACCAAAGTTAGACGTGCTGTTGTTATTGAACTTCGATTCCCTTAAAGCTAATGCTCCGCCCTGAATAAATAAAGCACCACCATTAGCGGAACTACCTGTATTAAAATTCCGGTTAATTTCGGATGAATCCGAAATTAGGGTTGCGCTGTTATATGCATATAAGGCCCCTCCACCCATACTTCCAATGGCAGTAGTGAAATTGGAATCGAGTTGGGATTTTTGAATAAGGACCGTGGAAGAATCAGCATAAATTCCACCACCCATAATTCCACTTTCGTTTTTGGCAAGAGTAGATTCGGAAAGGATTAAGGTATTTCCTTTTAAACTAAAAATCCCTCCCCCACGCTGTGCAGCCATGTTGTTGGAAAGCGTACTGTTTTGAATAGTCAGGGTTTTGTTGGCTGAATTCTGGATGTAAATAGCTCCTCCGTCTTGGGTTGCATTGTTATTCTTTAACTCCGAATTTTCGATGAGAACATTACTTAATTCATCCACAAAAATTCCACCACCCCTTTTGGAGCTGTTGTTGCTTATTTTGGAAGAGTCGGAAATAAGCCCAAATGAGTTGATGAGGGAAATTCCTCCTCCATTGGGATTTGCGTTTTGCGAGCTGCTGTTCCCCGAAATAGTGGTGTTTTCTATGCTGAAGTTGATGTTTGTTAAGCGTATCCCTCCCCCAGAAAGTCCGGCTTGATTTCCATTTACGTCAGATCCAGAAATGGATAAAATGGCGTCGCCAGAAAGGAATAACCCTCCTCCAAGACTAGAGTCGGATTGGCATGTGTTCTGGTTTAGTTCTACATCCGATATGTCAAGATTTCCACCTTGGTTGTTGGCAGCGAATATTCCACCCCCCATTTCACTACAAGTGTTCCCTGTAATTTGGGTGTTTACTAGCTTAAATGTAGAGCTCGAGTCGGAATAAATGGCACCACCTGTTCCTGCTAATCCTGTTGATTCGTTATTTTGGAAAACCGAGATGTTGGAGGTCTCAATGTGACTTGCTTCCGCATAAATGGCTCCTCCAGAACTTTGTGATCCAGTGGCGATATTATTAACAAAATTCGATTTTTCGATCTGAATTTCGGCGGCCTTAAGCGCAATTGCGCCCCCTTTGTTTCCTGAATTCCCGATAAAATCGGCAAGGTTAATTTCTAGATCTGCGGTGTTTTTGGCGCCAATTGCTCCTCCTTGTCCAAGTTGGTTTACAACAGCGTTGTTTTCCAAAACAGCAACGGATAAAAATAAGCGGGCAGCATCTTCCACAAAAATGGCACCTCCTATATTTTCACTGCTGTTATTCAAAAATGAAATGCTGTTCAATTGTAACTCGGATTGAGATGCGTATAGGGCTCCACCTTTACTTCCCAGAGAATCGGCGGTGTTGTCAGTAAAGTTGACGTTGATGATAGACTTCAGAATCCCGTTTTTGGAAACAAGAGCACCACCCAAAGAGTCGGCTTGGTTGGCATTGAAGTTTACATTATACAAATACCCTTCTCCACCATCCTGGTACCAGGCACCCCCGGCAATTGCCCTATTGCTATCGAAGGCGGTGCTTTGAATTACAAGGACACTCAGGCTGTTTGTGAATAAAGCTCCACCCCCTTTTGTTGTACTTCCAGAGCTGTTGTTTTCGAACACACAATTATTGAGGTACGTTGTATCGTTGGCACTTACCTGAATAGCTACAGCACCACCATTGTTGTTACTCGTATTTTGTTGGAAGCTCGCGCTTTCAATAAAAAGAGGGGTAAAGCTCAATATGGCTCCACCATTTGCGGAACCGGAATTAACAGAGTTTCCTAAAAAAGAACATTGATTAGTAATGCTTAGTGTTCCAAAAGAATTGAGGATAGCCCCTCCTCCAGAACTGGTTCCACCTTGAGCCCCGTTTCCATTAAAAGCACAACTGTCAATCGCTAATTTTCCGCTTGCAATACTTATTGCACCTCCACCAAAATTGGTGGATGAGCTGGTGTTTTGATTAAAAGCAACACCCTGAATAATTTGAGTGCTAGGGAGGGTACTCGCAAAATGAATGGCACCACCGCGCTTGGCTGCCGAATTATTTGAAAAGGAAGATCCAATTAGGTTGATACTGGAATTGGCATCCACAAATATTGCGCCCCCATTGCTTGTAGTTACATTGGATGCAAATTCGCTGGCGTTGTATGTACTTAAATCCGAGTATTTTAGGTAAATGGCTCCACCACCATCGTTTAAGTTGGATACATTGGCGGTACAGGAATCTACCTGAACATTATTTAAAACTAGACTGGCGTTTTCAGCCAGAATTGCTCCACCACTCGAACTAACCGCGCCGTTTCTTAAGGTCAGGTTAATAAATTCAACACTGTCTGTATTCACAATGTAAAACAAGGAAGACGTTCCATTGGAAGTAATGGTGGTTGTGTTTTTCCCGTTTCCAAGAATAATCAAGGGTTTGTTGATGTCAATTCTACCAATGTCCAGCACCAGTGGAAAACCATCTGTTAATGCACCAAAGGCAATGGTGTCGTGCGGATTAGCTGAGTTTATTGCAGTTCGCAAGGAGCCGAAGCCGACGTCCTGGGATAACAAAACTTCGATGCGTTGATTTTGGCCAAAAAGCAGGCCAGAAAACAAAATAAATGATAGGGTGAAAAAAGCGTTTTTCATTTCCGATGGGTAGACAATAAACAAAGGTGGAAATTATAATAATTCCCTGAAACTGAGGGTTAAATCTTGTAATCTTCCTCTAGTTTTTTCCAATTCCAGATGAAACAATCCATGATGTGATCCAAAGATTTTTGAATAATGGGGTGAGGATTGTTCAGTTTCTTGAAATAGGTGGGTTGAAATTGGTTTAAACCTTGGAAATGGAAATACCCTTTCGACATCCCGTAAAGGATGTTTTTGCTGGGGTGATTTAGACGTTTGAGGTCGGAGGTTGTACTTTTTATGAGGGCGGCAACATCTTCCGATTCCATGCCCAAAACACGTCCCAATTTTAGTATTACGTGCTCTTTAATGAGCGGGAATTCCTGAGCGGTGTATACATTCTTGATTAAAGCCAGGTTTCCAGAAAGGGTAACCGTAAGGAAAGCGGCGAGGTTAATTTCCTTCAACTTTGGTGAAGTAACAAACTCGGGATGCTCGTTGATAATATAGAGGATGTCTTTTTCGAATTCGTTTAAAAGAAATAGGGTCGCGGAAACTAGCTCAGAAGCCAAGCTTTCTGCGTTCCATCGTTTCTTGCCGAAAAGTCCTAATATTCCCATGGGTTTAAGGTTCCAAATTTACGCTTTGGAAGAATGAGAAATGCATTTATTAAAATAAGCTATTAACGGGGCAGTGTTAAAACTGCACGGAAAGATAACAAATTGTTAGTCAATGTTTTGCAGTGTACACAGTTTGGCATACAATCCACCTTTAGCAATTAAGCTTTGGTGATTTCCTGTTTCCACCACTTTTCCTTCGTCAATAACCACAATTTTATCGGCATTTTGTATTGTGCTTAAGCGGTGGGCAATCACAATGGCTGTGTGGTTTTGAAGCATGGTATTGAGTGCCTCTTGTACCCATTTCTCGCTTTGGGTATCCAAAGCAGAGGTGGCCTCATCAAAAACCATGATAGGTGGATTTTTATACACAGCACGAGCAATAGAAATCCGCTGTTTTTGACCTCCACTCAAGTTGTTTCCGCGTTCTCCAACCGTGGTTTTATCCCCATCCTTCAGTTTTACAATGAACTCATCAGCGTGCGCTATTTTAGCTGCAGACTTCAGGTCGGCATCAATTTCTGGTTTTCCCAGGGCAATATTGCTGCGGACCGTGGCATTAAAAAGTATGGGTTCCTGGGGCACAATGGCAAACAGTTCGCGGATACTTTTTGGGGAAAGCTCTTGGTAACTTTTACCATCCACAGAAATCTCCCCTTCATCGGGGTGAATAAATCCACAAATTAGATCAGATAAGGTTGATTTTCCACCACCAGAAGGCCCTACTAAAGCAATGGTTTCCCCTTTGTTGATTTCCAAATTTATATTCTCCAAAGCTTTGTGGCCCGAGTTGTACGAAAAGGAAATGTTGCGCAAAGAGATGTTTTGGTCAAATTGGATTGGTTCCATTGGGATGTGGAGGTTTTTCTCCTCCGGTGCATGCAGCACTTCCTCAATACGATCCAAGGCCGCTGACCCTTTTTTTATTCTAAAAATAGCTTCGGTAAACGACTTTGCTGGCGGGATTAACTGGGAGAAAATAACCAAGTATCCAATAAAAAAGGCGCCATCAAAAGCTCCTTCACCACTTAAAATCATATTCCCACCAAACCACAATACGGTAACCAAGGAGGCAGCACCAAGGAATTCTGAAATAGGGGAGGCTAAGAACTGCTTTCGGAACAATTTTACCATCGTTGTAAAATGACCATGGTTCGAGTTCTGGAATAACTCACCAGCCGTTTTTTCTGCGTTAAATCCTTTGATGATCCGCATTCCACCAATATGTTCTTCCAAAATACTCAGTACGTCACCAAATTGTTTTTGGCCCCTTCGAGCTCTTTTCTTCAGGCTATTTCCAACGATGGAAATTAAACCACCGGATAGTGGAAGTAAAATAAAAACAAACAGGGTAAGTTCCCAGTTCATCCAAATCATGGTGGTGAGGTACAGCAATAAGGTAAAAGGGTCGCGGAAGATCATTTCAATACTTCCAATTACCGACCATTCCACTTCAGAAACATCGTTGGTAAACCGACTCATCAAGTCACCCTTTCGTTCTTGGTTATAAAACCGAAGGGGGAGTTTTAGCATTTTGGCGTGGATGGAATCGCGGAGATTTCGGACCACTCCATTACGGATAAATGCCAGTTGGTGCATTCCCAAATAGCGGAATACATTCTTAAAGGTAAAAACCACTATAATCCCTAAACACAAATAAGTAAGGGTGGTTTCTTGCCCGTATGTTTCAATGGAATTCCAAATAAAAACTTCGATTCTGTCCAATAAATCGTCCGATTCTAATTTCTCTGGAGCTAGAGCTTTGCCGTTGGTGAAAAGGATTTTCAGGAACGGAATGGCCGATGCAAAGGAGAAAAGGGAAAAAAGGGCGGACAAAATATTAAATCCAACGTTGAGGGCAACCTTGGATTTAAATGGTACCAATAAGGCGACAATTCTTCGAAGTTTTTTCATTCGTTTTATACGAGTTGAATCCCGGTGTAGTTCTGTGGCGTAATCATTTTCATTTCAGCTTTAACCGCATCTGTGGTTTCCAAGGTGTCAATAAAAGCATGAATGGATTCCCGGTTAATTACACTGTTGGTCCGGGTCAATCCTTTTAGCGCTTCATACGCTTTTGGATATGCTTCCCGTCTCAAAATGGTTTGGATGGCTTCAGCTACTACCGCCCAATTGTTTTCTAGGTCACGGTCCAAAACAGCTTTATTCAAGAGTAACTTCCCCAGTCCTTTTAATGTGCTGTTTAGTCCAATGATGGTATGGGCTATAGGCACTCCAACATTTCTAAGTACCGTGCTATCGGTAAGATCGCGCTGCAATCTAGAGATAGGTAGTTTCCCAGAAAGGTGCTCAAATACAGCATTGGCCAATCCTAAGTTTCCTTCGGAGTTTTCAAAATCAATAGGGTTAACCTTGTGGGGCATAGCTGAGCTTCCTACTTCCCCATCTTTGATCTGCTGTTTGAAATAATCGCTAGCAATGTAAGTCCAGATGTCCCGGTTCAGGTCAATGATAATGGTATTGATCCGCTTAATGGCATCGAATAAATAAGCAAGGTTATCGTAATGCTCTATTTGTGTTGTAGTCTGACTCCGATCTAAGCCCAAGGTTTTGTTGACAAAATCGTTGGCAAAGCTCACCCAGTTTAATTCAGGGTAAGCAATATGGTGGGCGTTAAAATTCCCAGTTGCTCCACCAAATTTGGCCGAGTAAGGGGTTTTGCTTAGGTGCTCCAACTGTTTGTTCAAGCGTTCTGCAAACACCTTAAATTCTTTCCCAAGAAGGGTTGGTGATGCTGGCTGCCCGTGCGTCCTAGCTAATAAAGGAACATCCTTCCATTGCTCTGCAAATCCTTGGATTTGGGCCACTAATTTCTCAAACAAAGGAATTAAAGTAGATTCAATTCCTTCCTTTAAAGAAAGCGGGATGGAGGTGTTGTTGACATCCTGAGATGTTAAACCAAAATGAATAAATTCAGCATAGGCAGTAAGGCCAAGCTCTTCCATTTTGTCTTTAATGAAGTACTCAACCGCTTTAACGTCGTGGTTGGTTGTTTTTTCAATGGATTTAACCGCTAGGGCGTCGTCACCACTGAAGTTTTTATATATATTCCGCAGGTTTTCGAATTGGTCTTTTGGAAAATTGGCCAATTGAGGTACCGAGAAATTACAAAGCGCAATAAAATATTCGATTTCAACGCGAACTCGATATTGAATAAGTGCAGCTTCCGAAAAAAACGGGGCCAACACGGTAG
>JBLHJD010000129.1:0-7296 GCA_047618705.1 Luteibaculaceae bacterium | reverse complement strand
GCATTTTGTTTCCCGAATTTGTAGAAATCATCAACCTGCAAAACTCCTTAATATCACTCGAAGGGGTGAGCTTAACTTTAGGAAATCAAGCGCTGGAATTAACGGGGGAAATCGGGCCAAACCAAGCATTGGCCTTAGGAGAAGAGCAGGGAATAATGGCCTTACCCAATGGTGGTTTTCATCTCCAACTCTGGAAAGACTCCCTGCTTCTGGACCATGTCAGGTTTAATATCCAAAACCATTCAGGTCCAGAAACCGATGGTGGTATCTCTCTCCAACGTATCTCCTTCCAAGACTCCTGTTCCAATGCCAACAACTGGACCTGGGCTCCCGATTCGCTTGGGGCCAATCCAGGACTACCAGACTTGGAAATGCCTTTGCCTCCTTCACCATCCATTGTGGGTTTTAATTGGTCGGATACTAGTTTGGTTTTTTCCACTAACGTGCCGATCAACTCCTTTGATTATTTGGGGAATACATACCGTGAAGAAGGTTCCCAATTTAGCATTCCCATTTCCCTCAGTAATGGTGAAAACCTAATTATTATTGACTCCATACAGGATTGTTTTTTACGGACCGGAAAGGATAGCCTCTCTTTCCTAAATGGAGCACCACCCACAAAAGCGGTCTTCAGTGAGGTTTTATTTTCCCCCTTGGATTCGTGCCCTGAGTTTGTAGAAATAATGGTGTTGGATACGGGTTGGATTCAACTCGGAGAGCTAAGTCTGGTGCTGGGAACCAAAGCATATTCCTTACTTGATACGGTAGTGATGGCACCCCTCCGATTTGCCCTCAGCTCGGAAGAATTCTCCAATGCAATTGTTCAATTGGGTTTGTCTGTATCTAATTCTTTGGATTCCACTTATCTGTTGGTTGGATCAGATACATTAGACATACTCAAAGGCCTTCAATCCCGACTCAAAATCTTACACGGATCTGGGGTGCCTGAGCAGAGTTTGGAAAAAGGGGACATCAATTTACCCTGTTCGAGTTTAAATAACTGGCACTTATGCACCCATGTAAACGGGCATACTTTGGGAGTAACGAACAGCCAAGTATACACTTATGCTAATGGCCTTGGACCACATCTCGATTCCATGCGTGTGTTTCGGTCGGATTCTATTTTACTCCATTTTTCAGAACCTATTTCCCGCACCAAATTGCCCGATTTTACCCCAAATCTGGAGCTGTTTTCCACGGATCCTTTTGACCCCATTTTGATAAAAAGCAATTTCGGGGAAGAACAAACGGTTGTCCTTTCCAACATTTCGGATTGTTACTCAGAAAAAGGCCGAGATACCCTCATTTCCCTTCCCTGGATTAAAAGTCCAACCCAATTTGGGGAGATTATGGTAACCGAGTTTACTTGTTCCACTACCGGAGATTCTCTTTTTTCGGATCGGATAGAATTGAGTAACACCAGTGAGGCTGCCCTACAAATTGGGGATATCGAGGGTTTAAGGAGCCTTGGAATTCTTGGGGTGATTCCTCCCCAAAATAGCCAAACATTTCCGCTGGATTGTGGGATAATAAAAGACTCCATTATTACCTTGTTCAATACTTCGGGCGTTCCAATTGATTCGTGCTGGAACCCGCTGTTTAAAAAAGATAACCAGGGGTATTCCTGGAAACGGAGAGCTACATTAACCTGCCCTGATCTTCAATATCATTGGGTCCACGACAGTATCGCTAGTCTAGGACAATTTCCAGACACCATCCTTTCTCCTTTTCCCTTTGGTTCTGATATTAACATCCAGTTTTGCTATCCTATATTAAGCCTAAGCTCCGACATCCCCATTACTCATTTTCAATCGAATTTCCCGAATACAACTCGGGTATTGGAGAACCGGGTTTTGGAAAACACTTTTGCAGAATATACGGGTAAATCGCCCGAGCTGATTATCCAAAATATGGCCCGCTGCGGAATGCCCGACACTAATATTATTATTCCGCCCATTTGGGTTCCAGACAGTTTGTGGATCAATGAGATCATGTATGAGCCTGAAGATGGGCAACAAGAATTTGTGGAAATTTACGTCCCAGATACGGGGTGGATTAGCCTGTGCAATTTCACTTTCCAGGTGAACAACACCGATGAAGTATCTTCCGTTCAAACGCCCTTAAAAGGTCCGTTCATAGTACTTACAAAAACGCCATTACCTGCGGAATTGGATGTGGATTTATCATCGCAGCATTTATTCAAGCTTCCTTCGCTCAACAACGCTGGTGCCACCATTCAACTTTTCTCCAGCCAAGGAAAACTGCTCGATTCTTTGGAATACAAACCGCAGTGGCATACTGGATTTAGTTCCGAGCGGCGAGGTACGAGTTTGGAGTTAACGGACGATGGATTATTGGGTAAAAGAGCTTGGTTTAGTAGTGCTGCCTCATGGGGTGCAAGTCCAGGGAAAAGCAACAGCATCCGGGGCCGAACTGCGGATGCCTGGGATGTAGAAGTCCGGAATCGGCTTTTGGATCCTTGGGATGTAAGCAACCCGAAAGAAATTGAAATAATATTGAGTGACCTTACCCCGGGAACTCGAATAAATGCACGTGTGGTTCATCCGAGATACGGCTCAATAAAGCAGCTTTTGGAAGACCAAATGGTGCCTAACTTTTTGGAATTGAGGTGGGATGGGACGGTGGATAACGGCGGCCACATTTCGGCGGTCGGCCCTTATCTCATTATTCTTCAAATTCAGGAACCTGGCCAAGTCATTGAACAGCTCAAAATTCCGGTATATATCTGGAATCCTTAGATTTTGGCCTTGAGTTTTTCGAACCATTCGCCATTCGACACAGATCCACCACTATTGAGCATGCGGAACAACTCTTCCTGTTTGTTGGGTTGGTATCCTTTTTTTGCTGAATACACCTCGATTTTCCCCGGGGTGGTATTCGGGTTTTTTAAGGCTTCCAGAATAGGTGTTTCAGGCGTATCGATTTTAACTCCAATCAACTCTATTTCTTCCTCTCCACATTTAAAGAAGCGGGCATCCTGACCTGCAATGTGTTCGATGTATTTCATTTTCTCCAAGGCCTTTTCAAAAACCAAATTGGAGAAAACATCCATGTACGTGTTCACGCTTTCTACATCCTCCTTCAACATTTTTTCCCACGATTGGGCATCAATGGAATTGGATGCTAAAAATTGAACAAAATCGGGGCGAAGAACGTCTAACTCTTCTTCGGTAAGTGGCCTAAACTTCTGACTCATATTGGAGCAAATAATTGGGATCGGGACAAAGGTCTAAAAATTTATCCTTTTCCTCGGGAAAACACACGCCAGGAAAATCAATTTTTTCTTCGTTGAGAGTGGTGATAATTTGAAAATGCAAATGGGGTGGCCAATATCCATTGCTTTGGAGTCCACCCAAGTGCCCCACTTCCTGTCCTGCTTTAACCACATCGCCAGAATTCCAGGGAATAGACTCAATTTCTAAGTGCCCGTACAAGGTATAAAATGAGCCATCCGTATAGGTGTGTTTTACGATTAGGGTCCCGCCATAATTCCCAATACCCGCGTTGTCCTTTTTCCCAACAACAATTCCATCCAAAGGGCTGCAAATTACGGTCTCGACTGGTGCCCAAAAATCGACGCCCAAGTGCAAGGAACGGGCTCTGCCATTTTCCTGAAAAACGTGGCTTTGCTGGTACACCTCTCGGTTTTCCATGTACCCACCAAAGGGGATTTCACCGTCTTTGAGTTGCCCAAATACATACTTATGAAAAGGCTCCGGAGGGTGAAGTTCATAGAACTTGTTTAGGGCAAAGGGAATGTATATTGCTTCCCCTTTAAACAAGGGATTCGCCGCTGCAGCCAGGGAGTTCAGGATTGGAATCATCTTACTTTTTTCGGGTAATTTGAAGGATTAAATACGGGAGTAAAAGCATCCCCCAGGCATACGAAACATCATCGATGGGCACGGTTCCAATTCGGATGCCTAGATTTTCTGCGTTGTTATACCAGACCACGGGTTTTTCCAATAAACTTCCTGTAAGTATTCCGTTTACTGCAAAAAATGGAATTAAAATGATGAGGAAACCCAGTAAAAAAGATCCAAGTTGATTTAGCCCTAATTTCCAAATGGCCAAAAGGGTGATGACTGCTGCCAGAATAAAGGAGGTAGCAGTGTAGGTTTTATCTACATTGAATAGGCCAATTGCCAAAAACAGAACTACCAAGATGTAGAAAAAACTTTTGATCCGCTTGGGGAAATACCCTTTCCAGAGGTGCTGTTCGAGTACTTCCATGGTAAAAAGGCAGGCAAAGGGAATGCAGACAAAAAAGAGCAGCTCTTCCAGGGGCAGGCCAAGGATAAAAATTCCGCAGAGGTACTCAGCATTAAAGCCCCAAATTCCCCACTGGGTAAACAAAACATCCCAGCTCAAATAAACGAGGGCTGAAACGGCTATCCCTAAAAAAAGCGGCTTAAAATGCTGGTGAAATTTTATTTTGGGGTGGAAAGAAAACAGCAAAGGCAGAAAACAACTACCCAGGTCTAGCAGGAGATATAGGTAATTCGCCATCAGATTTTTCCTTGCTTTTTTGCCTCAATGAAATAGTGCACTGGAACCCATAGCATCCCAAAACATTTCCCTTCGAATTTCCCTTGGTTTTTGTGGTGCACCTTGTGTGCCTTTCGCAAGGCTCGGAAATACCTGTTTTGTGTTTTATCGAACCACTTAAATCGGCGGTGGATTAAGACATCGTGGACTAGGAAATAACAAATTCCGTAGGCCAATATTCCAAGCCCAATGAAAAACTTAAAGTCGAAGCCGGCCATGGCGCCAAAGTAGAAACAAAGGAAGGAGGGTACTGCAAAAATGAGGAAGAAGAGGTCGTTTTTTTCGAAAAAATGGGAATGAGGAACATGGTGATCTACGTGCAGAACCCATAAAAACCCGTGCATTACAAATCGGTGCGTAAACCAAGCCATTCCTTCCATAAACACAAATGTCCCGAGGGTTATCCCCAAAAAAATCCAATCCATAATTTACTTATTTCGTGCAGCTTTGTACATCTCCATTGCCTTTTCCTTCCCTGCCTTCAAATTTACGATTTCCTGAGGTCTTGCGGTGTTTCTCAGCCACCGGTTTATATATTCCCTTTTGGGATCAAATTTCTTCTCTTGCCTTTCTGGACTAAAGACCCGGAAATAAGGCGCGGCATCACAGCCTGTTCCGTCCACCCACTGCCAGTTCCCATTGTTGGATGCCTGATCAAAGTCGAGCAAATGTTCTGCAAAAAAGGCCTCTCCCCAACGCCAATCTGTGCACGCGTTTTTGATTAAAAAACTGGCCGCTATCATCCGCACGCGGTTATCCATATACCCCGTTTGCAGTAATTCTTTCATTCCAGCATCTACCACATCCACGCCGGTTTCTCCTCGACACCACGCATCAAAAATAGTTGGATTATTCTCCCAGGGAATGCTGTTGTATTGGGTGAGGAAGCAGCCTTGGATTACTCGCGGAAAATGAACCATTATTTGCACAAAAAAATCGCGCCAGGCTAGGGCCCGCAGTAGTGGCAGGTTATTCTCCTTTTCTGCAATCGTGGCCCAGTAGGGTGCCGATTCAAAACCCAAACTCACATAGGGACCTAAGCGACTTGTGCTCAAGGCAAGTACGTCTCGACGAACTGAGAAGCTCTCCCACTCCTCCATTCCTAAAATTGGCAGAAGCGTTAATTCGTCCCCGTTTTGTAATATATCTGATGGCGCTTCTATTTCCCACAAGGTAGGTAGTTGCTCTGATTTTGGCTTGGGTTTATTGGCAAAAACCGCTTTCCATTTATTGAAGTAGGGGGTGAATTTCACGTAGGGTAAACCATCCGGCTTTAACACTTCACTCGGTTCCACGCACAGGGAATCGGGAAAAGTGAAGCACACCTCTTTTCCCCACAACGCACTTACCTCATCTGCTATAGTTGTCCGTTCTGGTTCGTAAACCCGATTCCAGAACAGAGGCACATTGGCAAACTGCTTTTTTAGATTTTTAAAAACATCCTCCGCCTTTCCCTTTTTGCACAGTATTCCTTGGTCTAAACCATATTCGGACTTAATTTCTTGGTTTAGCGCTTGTAGTTGATGGGCAATGAGCGCTTCCTGCCTTTTATTTAAGGCGAAATTAGGGTCGTGGACATACACCAGGGCCACGGCATATCCATTTTGAAAGGCGTAATTGAGCGCTGCATTATTTTTGAGTCGGAGATCTTTTTGCAACCAAAGGAGGGCCCGTTTCATTTATAAACTGGCTTTAAATTTGGGGAAAACAATGCGAAACCAAGGCGTGTACAATTCTGGGTTTTGGTGCATCGATTGCTCCAATTCATTGAGCTGCATCCATTTTACCTCGGCCACCTCATCGGGATTAAATTGGGTGGGCAATTCATCGGTTTCGGCCAAAAAAACATGATCTAATTCGTGCTCCGTTAATCCATGATCCAACTTCGCCTTGTATATAAATGAGTATAATTTTTTTACAGGATAAACGGCACCCAGCTCTTCTTGCAAGCGGCGGGTTGCAGCGTCTTGTAAACTTTCGTTTTCTCGGGGGTGGCTGCAACAAGCGTTGGTCCACAAACCTCCGCAATGGTACTTACTCAGTGCTCTTTTCTGGAGCAGCATTTCGCCGTTGGAGTTCATTACCAAAACCGAAAAGGCCCGGTGTAGTAATCCCTTTTCATGGGCTTCCATTTTTTCCATGAGGCCCAAATTTTGGTCTTCCTCATTTACCAACACAACAAACTCTTGCATTACTTTACCTCTTTAGGATGGCGTTGAATATAATCTACTACAAAGGAGTAGTACGGTTCATTTTCGAACTCAGCCACATTGGACATTACAAACTCCCTATCCGGTTCAATATTGTCTCTATACCCCAAAAAAACAGGGGCGTGCTCCTGTACAGTTAGGCGTAAAAAACGAGCTAAAAAACGATTGGGTTCTGCCTTGATGAGCCCTTCTAACTGATCTTTTCCCGTGTTAAAAAACGCGTATTTACTCACCGGATTCCAGGGGCAGACTGCCTGAGAAATGGTAATCCAGGCCTTCATTTCCGGATATAGGTCCGCTTCCTTAAAATTATCTTCCCAGTACTCCAGCTTTTCACAGGAGGGTTTAAAATGGTCTTGGAACAAATCTTCCCAAATAGTGGGCTGCCCAACAAAGTTGCTTAAGAAAATAAGGGTAAGGGTAATAAAACTCATGATATGGAATGCCTTAAAAATAATTTCAAAAATAGGATTCCTTTTACACCATTATTGATTCTAACCCTTTTTTCCATCAGCAC
>JBLHJD010000128.1:0-7307 GCA_047618705.1 Luteibaculaceae bacterium | reverse complement strand
AGAAAAGGGCTTTAAAATTATTGCAATGGAGGGTAATTTTTTAGAGCTATATGAAGCACACCAAAGTTTTGTAAACACTAAAAATTATTCTTCTTTCGAAAAAGCAATGTTTTCTCAGCTCAATTCAACCGAAATGGAAGAGCTCTATGATTTTGTTTACGAAGAAAATAGAGCAGGAAACCCCATTTATTTTATAGGTTTTGATGTTGCTTTTTCAGGCTCAACTTTTGCGAAAAGGGTAGGAGAAAAGCTGATTAATAGCCCAGTTTTTACGGAAAAAGAAAAAACACATTTTATCAAACTCATAAAAAAAACATCAAACACGTCTCTTGGTGCTTTATTCAGAAACCCGGAAAGAATCAAAAGAAAGCTAAAACCTTATTTGGGAAAAATAATTAGTGAGTTTAAAACAGAAAGCAAAAGTGATTTTTTCTTCCTTCAGGCTATTCAGAATTTGAGCTATTATTTCTATTCGTTAGAAGATGTTGCACCCATTAATCGGAGGGATTATGCAATGAGCCACAACTTAGATTTTATTAAAAACCACTTCGAAAAGGAAAAAATAATTCTGTTTGGATCGAGTACCCATTTGCTAAAAGCACCGAATAACATACACCGAAATTATTGGAACACACGCATTAGCTTTGGCGAAGTACTTAATAAAAAGTATGGCAAATCCTATCATTTTATTGCCTACACGAGTCTTTCAGGAACAAAATACAATCACTTTGGGGAGCCTTCTGAGCTGCCTGCCCTAAGCGAAAACTCGATTGAAAAGCAGGTTGAAAAAAAATACGGCGATCTACCTATATACCTTCGCCCCCGCGATTTTGAAGCTAAAGAACCCATGGAATGCCGTTTTTTAGGTCATGCTTTTCAGCGTTGTAAGGTGTGGAAAGTCTTTGATTCCTTGGTTTTAATTGGTGATGTTAAGCCAGTCAAAATAAAAAAAGCAACAGATAATAAATAAGCATTCCCCGTAGTATCGGTGGGGGCTAGAGTACAACCATCATGCAGTAATGAAAAATTCTAAATTGTAGTTGCCTCTTTCTACCTTTGTAAAAAAAAGGGTAAGCTAACTAGCGTATATAGACTGGGATAAAATAGCATCCAAAACAAGTGCTTTAACAATTACGTAAAACCACAGAATGAAAGCAATTTCCATATTCTTATTTGTTGCATTTTTCGCCAACCTTATACATGCACAATCCTACGAGAACCTGGTGTTTGAAGGGGCTGGAATAAGAGGTATTGCCTACTCTGGAGTTATTAAGGAATTGGAAAAGAAGAATATAATAAAGGATGTTGTAAAAGTGGGAGGCACCTCCGCTGGGGCAATAACGGCATTAATGGTTTCCTTAGGATATACCTCAAATGAAATTTCCGAAATAATTTCAGAGACAAAATTTGAGGCATTCAACGATGGTGAATTCTTTTTTATTGGTGGTTTTTCACGGCTGAATTCGAAATTTGGTTGGTATAAGGGAGAGAAATTCACCAAGTGGATTGCGGAAATTATTGGTGCCAAAACAGGGGATTCTGAAATTACTTTTGGCGAACTAAAGCAAGCCGGATTTAAGCAATTGTATATCACGGCAACCTGCTTAAATAAACAAAAGTTAATCGTCTTTTCCGCGGATACCTACCCCAAAATGAAAATTAAGGATGCAGCACGGATATCCATGTCCATTCCTTTATATTTTGAAGCGGTATTTATTGATAGCATAGGGTGCGTTCATAAGGACAATGATGTTGACAATTTGGATGTGGTTGTGGATGGTGGGATACTGGGGAATTTTCCAATTTTCATTTTTGATGGTCACCAAGTTGATTCATCCAACCAGCAAATCAGAGTACCAAACCAAAAAACATTGGGCATAAGAATCGACTCTGATTCACAAATTAAGAATGATGCATTCTCAAAGGAATTAGTGTCCATTCCTATCAGTAACATGAACACCTATTTAGAGGCATTTTATGTGTTAATTCTGGAAAACTTAAACAGAATTCCATTGATTCCGGAAGACTGGGAGCGCACCATTTCTGTTTCTTCTGTTGGCATTAGCCCTAGAATAAAAAAACTGTCCACTGAGCAAAAAGAATCGCTGATACAGAGTGGAGAAATAAGTACGCGGAGATATTTCGAAAAAATAGAAGCGGAGGCTGATAATTAGATGCTTCTGTAGCCAGTTAGGCTGGGTTTGAATACAATGTGTTCAGTTATTCGCCAAGCCCTGTTGAGTGAGCCGTGCCTAACCTTAGGTTTTGTATTTTTGCTCCCCGTTTTGGGGTTTTGTTCAAAATCACCTAAAGATAAAGACCCCATATAACATACTTAACAAAAGGTTATGATGAGAAAAAAGCATTTACAATTACCAATTATAGCAATCTGTATTACTATGTTTTCTTGTTCACAAGGGGATTCATTTATTCTAAATGAGACTTTTGATAAAAACACAAGAGGATGGATTGAAGAATCGTCTGAACATCATGGTATTTTAATAGATGGCGGAAAGTACTTAATTGAATCAAAAGATACTTCATCCGGAATCTACCGGTCTAGTGCAGGATCACTCGATAAATCATATTTATTTGCTCTACCGGATAAATATGATATTGAATCAAAATTTCTCTTATTGAATCATGATTTAGATGATGCTTTCTATGGACTTTTGCTGCGAGGAGCAATGTGTGAGTATTCTTTTAATTTTTATGATTCTGGAGTTGTTGAAGTCTTAGAATATAATTCCAACTCACATACTGAATACATACTTTTTTCTGACACATCAGATTATAAGTTTGAGAATGATATACAGGTGAAAATCTCTGTGGATAACGGCTATTTTAGTTTATTTATTGAAGATTTTGAAATTGGACATTCTGAGTTTAATGTAAAAAGTTGGAGAGATTTGAGATTATTCACGTCGAAACAATCTAAAATTTCTGTTGATTATCTTACCATTAAAAAAACGAAGCAAAACGAATAAGTTAAAGATTAATGAGAGACTTTTTTAAACTAAAAATAGAGACACAATTTGTTGTTTTCTTAGCCACTCTTCTTACATCGCATTTGACATTTAGATTTTTGGGCTGGGATGGTCAATTTGCCTGGGTAGTTCTTATTCCATTCTTATTCTCGATAACCAACTTGTTTTTTTTTATTGTAAAAGGCTTTCGTAAATCAATTTGGGATTGGAAATACATTCTTATTGCTTTACTTTATTTCACACTTCCTCTAAAAATCACGTATTTATATTACAACATTCTCATTCCAATTTTATTAGTTGCAATTTCTGTCTATATACTAAGAGTTAAAGACTTTAAAATTCAAAAGCTGCGACATAGATTGATTTCTTTGATTGGTTTAAACATTCTGATAATTGCAACTCCCGACATACTGGTGTTTAAATATATACATTGTGCGGAAAACCAAGTTTGGGGCAATAGACTTGAATGGGTTCATTTTAAAGGGGATGAGCCTATAAATATTGGTGAAAAGGATGCGGCCGAAATTGTTTCTGATTTTTATTGGAAATTTAATCGAGTTTATAATTTTCCAAGATTTATCACTTTAACGGTCATGGAAGAATCAGGTTCTTGGGTTAGACCTAAGTACAATGATTATGAAGGTAATCTTTTAAAACATGAGCAACTTCACTTTGATATTACAGAATGGACTAGGCGAGAGTTTCACGATTCTCTAAATAACTGTCGAAAAGTGGACAAGGCTATAGCAATTGAAATATTTAAGCATTATCAGAATATAGAATCCCAAAGACAAACGGATTATGATAGTATTTCAAAACATGGGCTTGATTTTAATGGGCAAATAAAATGGAGTAAAAAGGTGAAACGTAAATTGAACTGAATTACTCCTAAAATTCAGAGGCAATTTGGCCGAGAAGTATTTTTCGGTACCGAAATGAAAAATTGAATTTTGAGCATAAAAGGTATTAATGTGTCACTAGTCCCAATCCGAATTTTCCAAGGTAAATATTTGACTTACTTCTGTTTCAAATATTTTGGATAGCCGCAATGCTAGAACCGTGGAGGGAACATACTTCCCTAACTCCATGGTGTTAATGGTTTGCCTACTGACCTTGGCCAATTTGGCTAAATCAGCTTGTGTAATGTTTTTTTTGGCCCTTTCTACCTTGATATTATTCTTCAAAACTTGCGGCTTTTTTAAGTTTAGAAATTCGCCAATTTATACAGGCTATTTAATTGGTTATTCCTTCTGATTATTCCTTCTAATTTCCCCTTCTAATTTTTCCTTACATTTAAGTATTACTGAACGATAATTCATTGTGATTAAGGCTTGTTTTGCCCTTCTTTTTCGGCTTGTTTGTGGAACCTGCAGGAAGCGTAATGTCAATGCATAAAGTTAAAATTGAGCTTCGACAAAAAAATAGTAAGACATGAAAAAATCATTTTTCTTAACCTTTGTGGCGCTGATCTTTGGTGTAATTAATATGTCGGGGCAAACTCCCTGGGCAGAAAAAGGCGCCTCTTGGTATTATTCCTATTCCAATTTTTCGGTGGAGGGATATGTGCATATTCTTTGTATTGGCGATACTACCATGAACGGAATTAATTGTAGTGTTCTTTCCAAAACCCGGATCACTAAAGATGCGTTTGCCAATGAGATGGATAGCACCTTTTTGGGATTTGAGTATGCCTATGAATATGACAATAGGGTCTATTATTTACGGGATAACATCTATTATGTATTGTATGATTTTGGGGGAACCATCAATGAAAAATGGGAAATTGGCGGGAGCCAGGTAGCTCCCTGTTTGCCCACAGATTCGGTGCACATATTGGGAAATGGAGATACAAGTCTGAATGGATTTGTTTTGAGGACCGTAGATCTAAAACCAAGCAATGATAACCAGTGGGGTTTTTCTCATGAAAAAATCATTGAACGTATTGGAAGCTTGGGCTATATGTTTCCGGAGCCATTGTGTATCACAGATTCGTATGAGGGAGGGCAATTGAGATGTTATCAAGATGGGACTTTTGGTTCCATAAAATTTGGTCAAAAAGAGTGTGATTTTGTTACAGGAATTGCGGAGGCTTCGGGAGTAATACGCCCTCACGTTTTTCCAAATCCAACGTCTAATAGCATCCAATTATCTGGTGTAATACAGGATTGGGTGATCGTTAATCTCCAAGGACAGGAACTAGGAAGGGGTAACATTAACGCAACGGAGCTTGATGTTTCTGAGTTCCCATCAGGGGTTTATTTCTTGAAATCGGGGGAAGTTGTCTTGAAATTTGTTAAAAATTAACCATAAGTTTTTTCATACCTGTAGTGAGCCCTGAGGGTGATTCAGCTTACTCAAAAAGGTGAAAGCCCCAATAATTAAAGTACAAACCAACCTAATGATTTACCCATGATTTCAATACATACTTTTTTCAAAAGTTCAGTTGCCCTTTTAATGGTTTCGATGATTTTTGGATGCCAAAAGGAACAAACACAGACAAAACCATTCATTCGTTTTATCCAACCTCAAAATGATTTGGTGGCAGAAGGAGATTCAACAATGAGAATCATTTTGGAAGCAGGCGATGAAAATGGGTCCATAAGTAAAGTTGAATTATTCATCAATGAAGAAATGGTAAAAGTGTTTGATTCAATACCTTATTTATACGATTGGTTAGATTTAAAAGAGGCTAACCCTGGGATATTAACATTAAAAGCCAAGGCATACAACAATAAGGGCGAAGTTGGGGAGGCATACCGGGAAATGATGTATGTAGATTACCGGAGTAAATTCCTCGGGAACTATTATTTCACAGTAATTAGAGAGTCTTGGAGTCTAGGTAATCCAAATCATTATGACACATCCTATTTCCATGGAAAAATTCGGAAATTTGAATTGATTGACAGGGAAATGGATGAGTATTCTTGTAATGATTCTCATGAAAACCCCAAAGAGAAAATTACGATTGAGTTTAAAGAAAACGAAATTCTGACCTCGGTACTTTATTTGGATGGTGAGTTAGAGGAAAAAACGGGATACCATTATGGGCACGGAGGAAATTTTATTGGACCGGACAGTATTTCATTTTCAGTTGGGGGATTTGGTGGAAACGGTGGAGGCTGGGGTTATGATGTTTTCGGAAAGAAGGAATAGTAGAAATTAGAATCGTACTAATAGTATAGCATGAAAACAATAGCAAGCCTAATTCTGGGCCTAATTAGCATCGCTAGTTTTGGCCAAATAGAGCATATTTCTTTTTATAAAAAACACGATCTTATAAAAGAAGTAGCTGAGAAAAAAGCCAGGTACAAAAGAGTTGAGAAAAAAGTGGAGGGCCTCACGGTCGCCGATAGATTGGAAGACCTACAAACGGGGTGTGTAGTATTTGAAAAATATTTCAAAGAGGAAAAACCAATTGGAATCTGGAAAACGTATAATAATTGCAGCTTAGTTGTAAGCCGAAATTTTGAAAACATTCCTTACTCAGATTCTTTGAACCAGAACCTGTATCCTTTTAGTTCTGACGCGGTCGGAGAATTAGATATGGTAATTCCGAAATTCGGAAAAACGGAAATTGAGCTTTTTCAATATTTAGGGAAATCCATAATCTATCCATTGGAAGCAATGAATGGAGGCATTTCAGGTACAGTTTTTGTGAATTTTCTTATAAAAAGGGACGGAACGGTAGTGCCAGAATCCATATTCAAGGGACATCCAATTTTGGCCTATGAGGCTTGGAGAGTTGTTGCAGAAATGCCCAATTGGACTCCTGCCACCAAAAATGGAGAGCCCATTGATTTCCACTGCTCGGTAACAATAAGATTTACCCTAAAATAACAAGGTTTTATTAGGCCTGAATAGGCTTAAAGAATTCCTTTTTTCTTTATCCAGAGGAGTTAAAGTTGCATGGCAATGAGAAATCACCAAACCAAAATTAAATGAACCAAAAATTTGTAGTATCAATTGCCATAAGTTTCAGTTTTTTATCCCTTGGATTTGCCTTGTTGCATTTTGGTTTAATCGGCTATGGGCTGTCTTTTTTTGTGTTTCTTCCTTTTTGTTTGGGGTACATTTTGGGAGGGCCCCATGTGAAAAAATTCAGCTATTGGGGCCTGGTAATCTCGCTGGTTTTGTTTTTTTTGCTGTTGTTATTCGGCGGATTGGAAGGGATGGTTTGCATTTTAATGGCGTTACCATTAATCATTGGAGCCATTTTGTTGGGTGTTTTGGTGAAGTACCTCATGGCTAAGTTTCGGAAAAAGAAGGAGCCCAATTTGTTAAAAAGCTCGGTGCTTCCTTTTTGTATTTTCTTGTTCCTAG
>JBLHJD010000127.1:0-7337 GCA_047618705.1 Luteibaculaceae bacterium | reverse complement strand
AGTATCATTCCTTTCTGTGAGGCCAAAAATTCTAATATCTGAAAAGTCGGGCTCCGTTTTCCCAAAAATATCGTTTGGCAGAATAATCTTGTGCCATTGGTCCTGTACTCCCTTTATTTCACGTTTGTAATTGTAGTCGTCCACCTGACCATAAGAAAATGAACAATCCAGTAAAAGCAGTAGGCAGTAGGATAATCTAATGAGGTGTTTCATCGGAAATAATAAATTTGTATTTGTTATACAGAAAAGAGATGATTAACAAAAGAACCCCTAAAGCCATTAATACAATGGTTTTAGAAATTGTATCCAAATGGGAAATATCGTAGAAAAACAACTTCAAAAGTGTAACACCAAACAATGCAAAGGCTCCGATTCTGAGGTGTTTTTTCTTTTTCCAAATTCCCAATGCGATCAGGTATAAGGAATACGTTCCCCAAAGAATGCTCAATCCAAGTTTATACGACTGTGTGGATTCGGCTAATTCCATCCAATTGATTAACTCACTACTAGCAATCCACAATACAACAACGTGAAATAGTATTTCTAAAGCCAATCTGAAGTCTTTTTGAATAAATCCATACCGAAGATATTTGTTGCAGGAGATAAGAGTAAGGGCAACAAAGGCAAATGAGACGTACCTAATTCCGATGTTAAAAATCCCTCTGTGGTAGTATTCAGCTAAGGTTTGTTCCAGGAAACTATCTCTTAATTCGCTCAAAACATATAGTCCTTGGGTTAAAAACACAGCAAGAGTTAGGGTGATAAGGCCGAGATTAATCAAGCCCAATTGGGTATTTCTGAGTTTCTTGAAGTTCAGAAAGGCGAGGAATGCCACGAAGAAAAGGGAATAATTGAGAACCCACATTGTTCTATACTTGCTCAGATCCATATTCTTGAGGGAGTACGAGTATTCCTGTCCGTCAGCATTAATCATCAGTTCAGAGTCCAAGTACAGCTGGTTCCAATAATTCGAAATTTCTATCCGGAAAGCGTAGTATACCGTAAAAATCAGAATTGCGGGTATTGAAAAGGAAATGATGTGTGCAATCCATTTTTGCAAGACCACCGCAGATAAGTACTTGGTGTTTTTACGCACGGTGTTAATAAAACCAAATGCAGTAATGCACACTAGTGAGCTTAAGAAATGGATATTGAACAGCGGTGTAATTCGTGTTTCTGGGTTTTCTGGATAATAACCACCATACCCGTTAATCCAGTCTTGGAGGAGGCTAAAAAACGCCAAATACATGAGCAGATAGGATAGCCTTTCATACACGGGAACATTTTTTGTCCGGCCAATCCAAAATAGCAAAGCTGCTTCACCAGCCCATAACAAGGTAACCCAGTGACCATCCAATTGAACAGGGATAGCAATGGTAATAAAAACCAATACCAAACCTGAAACTACATAAAACAGGTTCCGATCGGCCAGCTTTTTGCGGTAAATTATTGCACCTATAATAAAGTGAATCACCGCATTAAACAAGGTAAATACTCCCAATAATTGCGCTCCCGTAGTATGATTATCAAGAATAGCATAACCAAGGCCATAAAAAATAAATGAGTTGATCAGGAGCAAGGCAATATCGTCGCTTTTAAACTTCTCTTTTTGAAGCAGTTTGTATGCCAGAAAAGTGAGGTAAAATATGCCAAAGAATATGGCTAAAAACGTTGCGGCTAAACCAAAATTTTCTTGGGGTTGGTACTCTGCTACATACCAGAATACAAATATTAACCAGGTTAGTGCAAAGGAGGAATAATAGAGCGGTTTCCAGTATTTCTTGAAAGCAATAACAAGAATTCCGATATTGATTATTGCCATATAGGCAAACAGAATGGCCACCATCCCGGAGCCTTCACTGAGCAAGAATGGCACGGCATAAGCACCTACCAATCCGATATGAGCAATTACCTGCCTGTTGTAGTTGATGGCTGCCACTACCGTGAAAACGGTGAATACAAGCATCAACCCAAAGGCCATAACCTGTGGGATTAAGTTATAAAACCCATAGGCCGAATAGGTCATAAAATACATTATGGCCATTGCTCCACTGACAAGAACGGCGCTATAATTTGTGTATTTTTTCTTCAATTTTATCCCAAATCCCAAAAGCCCTACCCCCGATAGGTACCCTAATATTATTCGAGTAAGTGGACTAATTAATTCGTTTTCAACGGAATATTTCGCACCGATAGCAACACCAATAACTGTAATTGCAATTCCGATTTTATTGATGAGATTTTCCCCGATAAATTTTTCAAGGTCTTTTTTTCTGGTTGATGCTTTTTTAACCGGTGGTTCCTTTTGTTGGAGTGGTTTCTGATTTTGTTGGTCCTGTGGATGAGTGCTATAATTGCTCTCTCCTGGATCATTTTTGATTTCAAAATCCGAAGACTGCACAGATTTGTCCTGTATGGGATTTTCATCCACCTGCAATGACCCCGTGGCTTTTAGCCTTTCAATCTCTGTTTTCAGATCACCGATTTCTTTCGAAAAGATTTCCTGCCTTTGCAAAAGAGTATCTAACTTGCTATGGAGCTGATTAATTTCGTCTGGATTATTAGTCATGCTGGATTATTAGTCATGCTTCATTTTCAATATGTGCCAAAGGCTCCGAATAACCACAGTTCCGATGGTCGGGCTGTTGGGAACAGCTCCAATTTAGTGATTTCTGATACTTAAAAGCCGCTGTGGGAAGAGTAGTGAGGTATTGTAGGTGTATTTTATTCTTTAGGGCAGAAAACCGAACCCTTTATTGGCACAATACACTATCCAAAAAGGGGTTGAAAATTAAATCTAAAAACGTGCCGTAATCCACTTTCTTCATTTCCATTAATATTTGCTCAAGGCCCTGTTTTATTCCTCCATGAATTCTGGAGTTTTCCCTCCTAGAATCTCAATTATTATTGGTCATTGAATCTATTTTGTCAATATACCAACCACCGTCAACCTTTATTAGGATCAGCCTATTTTCACCCCAAACCACTTTGGTATTACTGCTCGGCTCAATTTCGAAATAAGTAATTTTAACTAGGGCTGAATTCAATGCAATGAAATTAATGCCACTAATTTGAATTCCATCAATTGGTTCTTGCCCACCAGTCCACCTAAAATAGTTCCCAAAATCGCAATTGGATTGCTCATATTCATCCAAGTTGGTCAACATTGTGTTTTGAAAATCTTGGAATTTCACGCTACTCAAATTTTCGATACAGCTGGTATAGCTATCCTTTTCATGCATGATTAAGGACTCTGAAAATTGGTACTTTCTTAAATTGGAAAAATAGCTAGTGCAATCCAGGGTGGTCATGCCATTTTCAGTGGCTACAAATGTGGGCTTAAAAACAGGAGAATTATCATCCTTTATTGCTTTCAGGTACCAGTCATAAAAGTCATTGACAATTTGTGCGATGGGTACGGAATCGGGCTTTACGTTTAGAGAAGCCCGCATATTATTGGAATATCCCATTAAAAGAAGGATAATCAAAAAAGGGAAAAGGGTTTGATTTATTCTACTCATTGTATTGCTCCCTTTGTTAGTATTATGGAACGGGATAGGATTTACTTTGAAAATCCTTGGTTAATCATCAGCAGTAATATTTATACTTGTTTCCATGAAATTAATCAGGACTACAACTCAAATATCAGTCCTGCACCTATAGTTAAGGTATTTATGCTCTTTTTGTATTTAATGGATTCAAGAATAAATTCATCTGTATACAGATTTCTTGTCTCCTTAATAAATTCAATATCCGTTTTAAAGTAGGAATATTGCAAATCGAGGTTTAGAAAAAGGTGCTCTGACAGCCTATATCCTACAGTAAATGCAGGTGCAAATGAAACGTGTTTTTTTGGTCGGTTTCCGGGATCATAAGATACCCTCAAAACCGTATTTGTTCCTTTTTCTTTTAAATCTGCGCCTCCCTTATCCGCGTATAATGAAGTAAAGCCAACCAAAAATTTAGGTAATAGTAAAAATCGTGTTTTTTCCAGTCTATAGACAATCCCAACATACACCCTTTCAATACTTCCTAACCTGATATTGTCAGGATTGTATTCTGCTCCTGATCTTGGCCTCACGAAATATTTAGTGCCAAAAATATTTCGCAACTCAGCATTAAATTTTTCAGCTTGCCCCTGTGCTTTCCCTGAATTTCCGGCTTGAAATGTAAGTTCTGCTCCCCAATTTTTCAAAAAGAAAAAGTTCCCAGAAAAACTTTGAGTGAAATATGAATGGTCATCATAATCTAACAAATGATCTGTAATCTCGTTATTGAGGAGTGCGTTAAAAGGATTATTTAATCCAAGTGTGTGTTTAATAAACCATTTTGAGTACGAAGCAGGAGCTTCTTGGCCATTAACCCAGCCAGAAATAAACAGCGTGAAAAAAATGATCAACCCTTTCATTAGTTTAATTCTAAGGTTTCTGTTTGGGCATCCAAAATCCTTCCATCGGTCAATTCAATTTCCAGGCTAAATTGATGTTCTGTACCAATTGTGGGAGGAGACATTAACAGTAAATCAAATTCAAGCCATGGGTTTCCAAAATCATAGAGGGTGGTTTCTGTATTATTTAAGTATTCTTCTATTTGAAAAAAATCGTTTCCGGTGAAAATAGAGAAGTAATTTGAAATTTCTGAGTTCCCAAAATGCTCGGAATCAAAGTCCCTTTTGGAAAAAATTTTGATGGATGAAATATTATCAAGAGGCAAATATTGACGGGTTGGAGGGCATTCGCAAGAGGAAGCATAAGCCGATTTAAAAAAGATGGAATTATTCCCAATCACGGTACACGCATTCCTTTCCCGTTGAATTAATACCCGAATACCAAATGCTTGTTTTGAAAATGAATTCGACTCACTTACTATAGCTTTTTCTCCTCTATTATCTAGATTTTGGATTTCTAAACTGCAGTTCGAATAATTGAAAGACATCGTTGGAAAGCAAAAACAACATGCAACCATTAACTCCACCATTAATGGGATTACCAGCAACAAAATCACCTTATTAATTCTCATAATTTCTGTTTGGTTAGAGGCACATAATGAGCATACAAAATGACATTTTTTTTCTAATATAATAAAATTCTGGAAGCCCCTTTTAATAGCAAAATTCAATCGTTAAAATTCAATGAGCTTGAGATCATACTTCAATTTGCATCAATTAGGCACTGTTCAACCTACACGTCCCTTCAACTCCTCAAAATTTGTCTTTAAACGCACCCTATCCATGTACTCCGTGTAATCCTCAATGTTGATGGTAAAAATGCTATCCTGGGTTTGGATTTCGATGATGTCTAGCTGAATATTTATCTGTAGTATGGATGAATGACTAATGGTGGTTGTATCATATTTTCTGGATTTAAACTCCAACTCCTTTTCTCTCCATTCGAAAAATTGACCTCCCCATTTTTTTGAGGTGGAGAAATAATGGTACAACATGCTAATTGGGACAAAAACACTGACTAAATCAGCCAAATCGAACCCAGCATCAACAAAAGCAATTCCGCATGAAATTCTTATCACTAAATGTAGGAGGCTAATTATGGTCCCCCATTTAAAGAGCTTAATATTCCTTTCGTGTCGTTTGTTTTCTATTCTATCTATTACCATAATGGATCAAAAATCAGACGTAAGGTTTGCGCAAATCAAAGATGGATTGTTGATTCAAATGTAAGCTTCATAATTTTGTTGGCAATGAAATCTGTTTGATTAAGGGTTCCATCATTGAATACCGTCCACTCTCCATTTTCATAAACAATTTACCTTCGGAGTAGTAAAATTCCATTTCCTGCTTATCTTGATTCCATGTTTGGTTATTGCGATTATGAATCAAATCCATTATCCCCTCTTGCATCGTTGAATCTATTTGTATCCTAAGCACATTGTTATTAAAAGCCCCTTTCCCAAATGCCTTTTGGACACCGCCACAATTATGCGTTTCATACACAACTCCCTTGTTTTTATGAATAATCAGGCGTGAATAATTTCCGCGTAATGTATCTGAAGAATATTCGCCAAATACCTCGTGATTATCAGTTGCAAGAACATCTGAACCAAGGCTATAAAATCCCTTATTCCCCGTGTCTAGGATTGCAGAAAATTGAGTACAACTCGGAAACAAGAGTGCGATGAGTAGTATTTCCCATCCCAGGATCATCGTGTAATTGTGATTCACTTTAGGCTTGCTTTTCATGAAGGTTATCTCGTTGTAGGCCACTTTTTTATGCTCTTTTACTGCCTAGGCTCTTAAAAGTAAGAAAATACCAATTGCAACAAATCCTTCTCCCAAAAAACCAATCACAAAAAAAAGGCCAGTTGAGCCATTGGGAAAAACTCCAAAATCAGGGTAGGTACTATGAAAATTAAGCTTAACTCAACGGTGGAATATTATCCGGAATTATTCTGAGTAAACTAATAAAACGGATAGCTGAATTTTGGTATTTGGTTTATCCTTCTGGGGGCCGGAATTAGTGGGTTTTATGTCTAAATCACCTAAAAATCTGCCGTTTAGCTGTTTTTTTTAAAAATTAAAAAGCCGTACCTTCAATCCTAATCAACCGAATAAAACCCCTAACCACTAGAATTAACTTCAACCTATTATGATACAAAAAAGCCTGCTTTTTTTGGCCCTCACGTTAACGTTTGTTGGCTACTTAGAAGCCCAAGTTACGCTTGATGAGCATTTTGGAGATCAAGGAATTGTTGTAACTCCAAACACCATGAGTATTGATAAAACCATTACAACGACAGATAATAAAATCATCAGTTTTGGTAATTTCAAACCAGGAACTAGTAGTTACAAAACAGTTGTTGCAAAATATAACGAGGATGGTAGTCTCGACACCAGTTTTGGTGATAATGGAATAAGGTACGACACTGACACGGAAAGCATATCCTCCTACGTAATTGCCATTGACACCCTTCCAGATGGAAGCATTCTCGTTGGTGGATATTATCATTATAATTATGTAGATATAGGCGGTGTATTTTATTCCGTTGATAGTGCGTTTATCACCAAATACAAGGGAAATGGTAGCTTGGATACGTCTTTTGATAATACTGGAATAAGCAAGTATTCATTTGGCTCAAGGAGTGCGAATGTAAATGCCATTGTTGCCACTAATGACAACATGGTCGTTGGATTTAATGGGGATGAAAATTCATCGGGTGTGGTGATGTTAAATGCAGATGGGAGTATCGATCATTCCTGGGCAAACAACGGATTTATCCATTTTCAGAAAGAGAAACTTCTCTTATATGGAATAGCTCAGGGTACCGACGGAACATTTTTTTGTTATGGTTCAAATTTCAAAGGATTTAACAGTTTTGGAGAA
>JBLHJD010000126.1:0-7416 GCA_047618705.1 Luteibaculaceae bacterium | reverse complement strand
TTCGATGTTTCCAAATGTACAGGAATTGGCGAATTTATTTCCCCACCTACCATCAAAATTTATAGCAATTGAAAACTTCTGTTATACCTTTGAGCCCAAATTGAGATTATGCCCATACTTTCCATTATCACTGTTTGTTACAATGACCTGCCTGGATTAACAAAAACAGTGGAGGGATATTTGGCGCAAGATTGTTGTCGTCTTGTTGAACACATTATCATTGATGGCAATAGTTCCGATGGAACGCACCCATACCTACAAACCTTAAACTACCCAAACCTAAAGTGGATTTCCGAATCAGATAAAGGCCTTTATTTTGCCATGAACACTGGTTTGGAGATGGCCCAAGGCGATTATGTTCAGTTTTTAAATGCAGGTGATATTTATGTGAATAACGAGGTGTTGCCTGAAGTTCTAGCGGCATTGCAAGATCAGCCCGATTTCCTATACGGTGAAACCATAGATGTAGACGAACACGGAAACGTTCTAGGGGGAAAAAGACTAGCCGTTGGCGTCCGGGAAGTGAACTGGACTTTGTTTAAAACAGGCATGCGCATTTGCCACCAAGCAATGTTCGTGAAACGGGAATTGGCAGCACTGTACAACACGAGATTTCAGTTATCCGCAGATTTTAATTGGGCAATCCATTGCCTAAAGAATTCACAGAACATAAAAGCACTCAATTCCCCAGTTATTTATTTCGAAAAGGGAGGTCTTACCCAAAAAAGGCGATTCAGAAGCCTTAAGGAACGTTTCCAAATCATGGCAATGCATTATGGTCTTATCCCCACCTTTCTGCGCCATTTATACTTCCCAATACGGGCCTTTTTGTTTTATATAAAGAATGGGTGGAATTAAACCCAATAATTGTTCAAGGATTAAATAAATGGAGAGACCGTTTTTCCATTACTGGCAGCAATAGCCACCTCGTTCACCCTTTTTTGCCGGGTTTCAGCTCGCTTGGCCATTTGTATCCAATACAACATCGACTTCCGTTTTGATCGACTTAAGCCTAGGAAAAAATCTTTGGAACCGGAATTGGCTTCGAACGCCGTTTCCAGATCCGTGGGAATAAGCCCCTTTTCAACGTCATCAAGAATACTCCAAGAACCATTCTCCTTGGCAACAACAATGGCTCGTAATCCAGCCTCAACAATTAGCGCCTTTTCGGAAAGGATTTGAACTTTGTCCTTATTCACTTTAGACCAAGTGCTCTTTGGTTTTCGTTTGCTAAAAAATTGAATAAAACTTTCAGCATCGAGCGTCTTTTTGGTGCTGTCTATCCAGCCAAAACAAAGAGCCTCATCCACCGCTTCACTCCAACTCAAATTCGGATTTGGAGCGGATTTTTTGCGCATAATTAACCAGATACAGCTTTCACTAAGGTGGTGCTCCTCCAACCACTCCCGTCAATCACGCTGATTCTTAGGGCGGAACTGATTCATTTAATGCTCCATTCCCACAACCTACAAACACATTCCAAAATTAACCATCAACAATTTATCATTCACCACCTATCACTCAACCCTTATCCACTCCTGAGTCCTGAAGAAAAACGCAACATATCCCCGAACCATCAAACGGTTAGGATTTGTTTCACTTAGCCAAAGACCACAATCGTAAATTTTTCCATTTTTTGGATCCATAATGGTTCCATCTTCCCACTCATTGCCATCTTGTACCATGTCTCGGAGAATTTCCATACCCCACACTTTTTGCCCTTTTCTGTCCCCAGGACAAACGGTGCAAATACGCTGTGGGTCCTTTTCATCAAACTTAATTAATGAATCTATCCGACCGAACAATTTCCCATCCTGGATGAAAATTTCAACAATGGATTTGGCTTTGCCTGTTTCATCATCAATGGTTTTCCACAATCCAGTAACGTCTTGGGCCTGTGCAAATGACCCCACAAAAAGCGCAAGTAATAAAATAGCTATTCTCATATTTCTGAAAACTTTTTCCGAGCACTCGATATGCTCGCGTTTAATTCAAAACCTAATAATAATATTAATGTATTCAAATAAATCCACATCAGCAGAACTACAATAGTTCCTAAACTCCCATATAGTTTGCTGTATTGCCCAAAACTGTTTACATACCAAGCAAATCCTTGACTTATTAAAATAATAAACAAGGTACTAAAGTTGGTTCCTGGAGAGAAAATTCTCCATTTTTTTCGACGAGTTTCTCCCAGGTTGTACAAGGTGGAAATTCCAAGGGCAAAAAACAAAATAATTACAAACCATTTTGCACCAAAAAACAAAAGAATCTGAATGGAATCAAAGAAAATGTCCTGGTCCTTCAGGAAATCCAAGGCTATTTTAGACAAGGTTTGAACCAAAAATGCAGACCCCATAAAAAGGGGGAGTAGAACCATTAAAACCACACTAAAAATGCGCTTTTTAAAGAAAGAAAGGCCCCGTGCTATGTTGTAGGAGGTGGAGAAGCCGTCCAGCATGGCATAAATACTATTGCTGGCATAATACACCCCAAAAACAAAACCGATGGACAAAAAAGTGCTGTGCTTGTAACTAAGGAGGTCGTTAACAGTCTCTGAAATTAAGGTGTATGCATCCCCCGGAAGCCAATCCTTGAGCCCTAAAAGCAAATCATCCTGAAAACCTTCTATCGGAATAAAGGGGATTAAACTCAAAATGATAATGGCCCCAGGGAATAAACCGAGGATTATTTTAAAAGCAATGGCACTGGCTCTTTGCTCTAACAAGCCTTTTGTTATCCCTATCCAAAAGAAATTAAGGACGGCATACAAACTCATGCCATGGAAGCCAGGCAGCACTATTTTTTTTAGCACCAAAATGACCCAGGAGATAATCGGCCACTCTTTCCATTTTTTTAATTTATTCAGCATGGACGAGTAAACTGAAATCCATACTTTTTACTGAGTGAGTTAAGGCTCCAACAGAAATAAAATTCACTCCAGTTTTTGAGAAATCAGCTAATGTGCTTTCTGTTATTCCTCCCGAAGCTTCTGTTTCTAATCTGCCTCCAATTAATTTCACCGCTTTTTTTAACATTTCAGGAGTAAAGTTATCCAACATTACCCGATGTACACCAGTGTTGGAAAGAACTTCCTCCAATTCGTCAAAATCCCGGACTTCTACTTCAATTTTTAAATCTAATTTTTGGGCAGAGAGGTACTCTTTGCACCGTTGAATTGCAGCGGTAATTCCTCCAGAATAATCGATGTGGTTGTCCTTGAGCATGATCATGTCAAAAAGACCCATGCGGTGATTTTCACCCCCACCAGCCTTTACCGCAGCTTTTTCCAATACGCGGTAACCAGGGGTGGTTTTTCGAGTATCGAGTAGTGTACATCTACCCTGGCAAATCTCCACCAAACGTTGGGTTGTAGATGCTATCCCAGATAAGCGTTGTAGGAAGTTTAATGCCAGCCTTTCGCCCGTTAATATACTTTGTGGATTTCCCTTTATCTGGAGGATTACATCTCCTTTTTTAAGTAGATCGCCATCCTTTTTATTACAAACCAGTTCCAGATTCGGATCTACTTTCTGAAAAACCTTCAGTGCAATATCTAAACCAAATAAAATACCATCCTCTTTGGCGAAAATCACACCTTTATTTACAATCCCATCGGGAATGCAAGCTAAGGCGCTGTGGTCCCCTTCTCGTACGTCTTCGGCTAGTCCTAGCTCAATTAGTTGGTCAATGTTATTCTCCACCATGCTGCAAAGAAATAAACTTATGGTTTAGCCTGAGCCGGATGAATTCTAATTTGTTTAATTAACGGTGTTTTGGAGTTTTTGTCCATAACATAACTTACCCGGAAGGCTCCCTGCTCAGTCACCAAACGGCCAACCCCAAATTTACGGGGCGAGTTTTTATCCCCATGATGCCGCGGAATAAAATTAGTTGGATTGTGATTGTTGAAAAATTCCTGCAACATCCCTTCTGCCTGGGTTTTGCTAACCAAATTTGTTTTGCCTAAAATAGTTAGGTCAATAGGGTCGGCAAACATTTGAGCCAAGGCTTTGGAGTTCCCGCTGGAAAAAAGGTGTTCCACTTTTGCTCCCTGCCCAAAAAAGGCCAAAGTGCAGAGGGAAAATGTTAGTCCTAAAAATAATTTACGCATCATAACTTTAGTATTCCAGTAAAATCTACAACTTTTGTTCCAAACTGTTGTCTGTGGTAAAAATATTAAACATTGGAAAAACAAAGGAAAAGATTTTTGCGAAAGAAATTGAGCATTACTGCGACCGCATAAAAAAATATGCGCGGATTTCTTACCAAGAACTTCCCGATGTAAAAGGGGGAGGCAAACATACGCAAGAGGCGCTTAAGGAAATGGAAGGCGAGGTGTTTTTGAAACATCTTAGGCCCCAAGACTTTGTTTGTATTTTGGACGAAAAAGGATTGGAACTTACCAGCTCCAAGTTTGCTAAAAAGATGGAGTCTTGGTTGGTGAACACCACTGGGGATGTTATTTTTATTATTGGTGGTGCTTTTGGTTTTGGAGAAAATGTAAAACAACGCTCCAATGCCAGTTTGGCTTTGTCCCAAATGACCCTGACACATCAAATGGTTCGTTTGTTCTTTGTAGAGCAGGTGTACCGAGGATTCACAATATTGAATGGAGAAAAATATCATCATGAATAAATTGATTTTTGCATCATCAAACCCCGGGAAAATTCAGGAAATTAAAGCGCTGCTACCCGAATGGAATATAGTAGGGCTTTCCGATATTAAATGGGATACCGAAATTGAAGAAACCGGCAAAACCTTAGCCGAAAATGCCGAAATTAAGGCAAGTACAATTTATACAGCTACCGGAATTCCCGTTTTTGCCGATGACACCGGGTTGTTAGTGGATGCTTTAAATGGGGAGCCTGGGGTTTATTCTGCGAGGTATGCTGGCCCAGAATGCGATGCGAATGCTAACATGGATAAAATGCTTCTTGCCTTGAACGGTGAATCCAACCGGAAGGCACGCTTTTGTACCTCTATTTGTTTTATGGATGGGAAAGGGGTTCACTTTTTCGAAGGGGAGGTTCTCGGAAATATCGCCGCTCAGAGATTAGGCGAAAAGGGATTTGGTTACGACCCTATATTTGTTCCAGAGGGCTCCGATTTATCCTTTGCTCAAATGACATCCCAAAAAAAAAATGAAATTAGCCACCGGGGAAGAGCGCTCCAGAAATTGAAGCAATTCTTAACCAAAACGAATTAAATAGGTAAGGCAAAAACATCCGAAAACGGAATAAATAAATCGCGAAGCTGCTGAGGGACGATACTTTCTTTAGTAAAACCAGGAATGGAGTTTACCTCGATTATCCGGAAACCGTGCTCTGCATTAAGAATAAAGTCAATCCTGACAATCCCTTTGCACTGGAGCGAATCATAGACCTCCATGCAAAGTGATTCTAAGTCTGTATACTCCCCTTCTGTTAAAGGTGCTGGGGTTATTTCCAAGCTTTTCCCGAGGTACTTTGCTTCGTAGTTAAAGAAAGGCTCGTCCGTAGTAATCTCTGTTCCCCGCAACACTTGGATTTCGCCTTCAATCTTACGGTAAACACCACAACTTATTTCCCGTCCTACCATTTTTTCCTCCAACAGTATTTTGCGGCTTTCCTTTTCCGCAAATTGAATGGCTTTTTGGAGGTCCTCCTCTTGTTCAACTAGGCTTATTCCAAAACTACTCCCCGCTTCACAGGGTTTGCAGAAAAGGGGGAACTTAATGCGCAAACTGAATGGCCTATCCGCATAAATCACCTGAGACTTGGCCGTAGGGAAACCGAACTTTTCCAAAAAAGCAATGGTCATACCCTTGTCGAAGGTTACGCCTAGGTTTAGTGGGCCACCTGAACTATATGGGATATGACACATTTCGAGCAATCCCTGCAGCCAACCGTTTTCTCCAGGAAGGCCGTGAATCATGATTACAGCATAATCGGGCCTCCGTTTTTGTTGACCCGAAATAATGGTTCCACTTGGGCAATCCATCTGAATTTTTTCGCCCGTAATGTGGTCTATCCACTGGTCTTTTTGGAGATCAATAAAAATGATTTCGCACTTTTTTTCGATCGCTTCAAAAACATTGTTGGCACTTTCTAAGGATATTTCACGTTCACTTGAATATCCACCCGCAAATAAGGCGATCAATGGCATCATTTTTTCTTTATTTTTTGCAAATTAGGTTTTTTACCTTTGCTCCGTAATCAAGGAAATGAAAATACTACAGATTTTTAAGCAGCGCTGGTTTCTAATTAATTTTGGAGGAGCCATTTTATCCGTTTGGATTGTCGCCCATTTTAGCATGAATTGGGTGGAAGAATACACCAATCATGGGTTCAAGATAGAGGTTCCAGACCTGTCTGGTTACCCACTAGAGGAAATTCCAATACTTCTGGACTCCCTTAATTTAAGGTTCGAGGTAATTGATTCTGTGTACAATTCAAGCACAGATTTTGGTGTGGTTCTAGATCAGAATCCTGTGGCAAAATCTTTTGTGAAAGATAACCGAACCATCTATTTAACCATCAATTCGCGGACGCCTCCTATGGTGCGAATGCCAAACTTAGTGAACCTGAGTTTGCGGCAAGCTTTAAATATTTTAGCTGTTTTGGGTCTAGAAAGTGATCGCTTGGAATATAGGCCCGACATTTGTACCGATTGTGTTTTGGCTCAGAAATGGGATGATCAAAAAATTAATCCAGGAACTCGGCTAAAAAAAGGGGAAAAAATCACCCTTGTTTTAGGGAAAGGAAGGACCAACGAATTTATTCGGATTCCAAATGTAATTGGGAATCAATTGGAAAAAGCGGTAATAACTTTGTTTGAGAAAAGTTTAAATGTGGGCTCTGTGGTGTTGTATGATTTTTGTTCAACGTCCAAAGATTCTGCCAATGCAGTTGTTTTTCAACAAAGACCAAATCATTCCGTGCCAATGGGAAGTCAGGTAGACCTCTGGTTTACCTGTAATATGGACAAAACGAAGGATCGAATTTTAGATGAAGCAGTTAAATAGTGTTTTTTGTGCCCTCTTTTTGGGCTTGGGGTTGGGAGGGTTTAGCCAAGAAGAGTTAACTCCATTTCAACAGGAGTCCTGGGAACTGAGCTTCGTGAAAGCGGCTGGGGATACACTGGAACTTCCCGTTTACATTGATTTCACTCAGCCCTTGTCCAACTTTTTTACAAGCCACGCTGTTCGGATTGCACCGCGGAATGCACCGTTGCCTATTGGACCTGGAAACGTTGTTTTTGATGGACTTGATTTGTTTGGAGAACCCTATTCTTCAGGGGCTAATTCCAGAGGTAGAGCGGATAGCCTTTGCCTGAAACCGATCAACCTTAATTACCCAGCATCCGATTCCATCACCTGTAGTTTTTATTTTCTAGCTGGCGGCCTCGGTGATGCCCCAGAACAAACCGATTCCC
>JBLHJD010000125.1:0-7434 GCA_047618705.1 Luteibaculaceae bacterium | reverse complement strand
AGGTTTCATTATGATTAATTGAGGATTAAGACCCTAGTTTTGAGGGGCGAGATTTGAGATTTGAGGAACCTATCCACCACTCCTTTTCCGCATTACTCACTCCTCCACTCCCTACTCTTTCACTCCCTACTCTTCACTCCCTACTCTTTCACTCCCTACTCTTCAATCCCTACTCTTTCACTCTTCACTTCCTTCCTCCTCCCCAACACCATCATTAAAATTCCACCGGTTACAAACATCCAGACTGAGTATGCTCCGGCTGGAATTCCCATTTCGATGTTATTGAGGATGGTGGTCACTACTACAAAAGCGAGGGTTCCGTTTTGGATTCCACTTTCTACTGTAATTGTAATTGCACTTTTGACATCTAGTTTGAGTAATCGGGCTGAAAAATAACCTATTGCCATTGTACCAACATTCAGTAATAAGGTTACCACACCTACCCGTTTCATGGCTTCTCCCATCAAGCTAAAATTGGCTGCTATTACCGCAATAAAAACCAAAATAAAAATAACGGTAGATGCAGTGCGCATCGGTTTTTCCATGCGCGTTGCGAAGTCGGACTTGCGATTTTTAACCAGCATTCCAAGTGAAATTGGGACAATGGTTATGGCCATAATTTGCAGGATGGTTGCAACGATAGGGAGCTCAATTTTTGTTCCTGTACCTGTTCCGAAATAATTGATGGACTCGGATAAAATAAATGGGATGGTAAAAATACTCACCACACTGGCTATGGCGGTAAGCGTAACCGACAAGGCGATGTTTCCTTTGCATATTTGCGTAATGAGATTACTGGTAACTCCACCTGGACATGCGGCCAAAACCATAACACCAATTGCCATTATTGGCTCTAAATCGAAGAGCATTACTAATCCAAAACCAACCAAGGGCAGGAGGATTAATTGATTAAATAAGCCAAGGAAAACGGCTTTTGGGAATTTCACGATGCGGGAAAAGTCTAATGGAACAAGGGTCATACCCATTCCAAACATGATAATGGCCAAAGATAAGGGCAGGAATACTTGACTGAGAATTTCCATAAAGAGGTTTTATTGTAGGAAAAGGTAGTTTATTTTTTTCGGGAAAACCATTGGTTGAGGACCCACGCTGGACCTATCATTAAAAATTGCAGGTCTTTCAGAAAGCTTGGCTTTTTCCCTTCAATTTTATGCCCGATAAATTGGCCAATCCAAGCCAAAACAAAAATTAGGATATAATGGTACAATGGATTGGCGAAAGTTCCATTCCAACATGAAATGAGGTAGACATTTATGCTTAGATACAGGAACATACCGAGGAAAACCCGCAAGCCTAGAGTTGCATAAAAAAGGAGTCCGAAAGCACTGAGAAAAACAAGGCCACTATTAAAAAGAGGGATGGAAGTTTCAAAGGTCAAAAAGGGGATTTCCCACAAGGAAAAAAGGCCCAGAATGCTCCAAAAAATGGCGGGAACACAGATCCAATGAATATACTCGTTGGTGGTGTTTTGGTGGCTTACTGCATATTCAGAAAACCATTGTTGTGCTGATTTCATAGTACACTAAAGGTACCTTTTTTTGAAAAACCACCACTCCCTTCTAATTCGAAATGAAATCGGCCAGCTGGTAGGTTGAGCTCCCGAAAAAAAACTTCCCGTTGCACGTTTAATTCTGCCACTAATTGTCCTCCCATATTAAATACGCGCATTACCAATGGGAATTCCAGGTTTTTGGGCAAGACCATGCGCGATTGTTCCTCTATTGGGTGTGGATAAATCTGCACTAACTCAGCGGGGCTATAAAAAATGGCTGCCAGCGTATCAGAAAAACCTTGGTTCCCCAGTTTTAGATAGTAATAAAGCTCCGTGTTGATTGGCAGAATGGAGTCTTTGAATTGGTACGGGGTTGGGAATTCATTTCCGCCACAAATGCCATCAATTCCTCCAATTTCAGAAAAATTTATTTGATCTTCTGAGCGTAAAACACGAACACCATTGCATTGTTCTCCCCCTGAAATGGCCCAGCGAACCTGAATACCGTTCGAAACTTCTTCTAAATCGAAAAAGTCTAGAACCTGATTTTGTGCCCGAGTAATTTGACTAGAAAGCAGGAGGACAAGCATCGAGCAAGCCCCAAAGATTTTCGGAAGGATATGGTGCAATAATGGATACATGCTCTTTAGTTACCGGGTGAGTAAATGCTAGGGTTCTAGAGTGTAACGAAATTCCACCATCTTTATTGGACCGTTTGGCCCCATATTTCAGGTCGCCACGAATGGCTTCTCCCAAGGAAGAAAGTTGCACCCGTATTTGGTGATGTCGACCTGTTTCTAGGGCTATTTGCACCAAACTGTACTTATCTCCTACGCGGATGGTGTTGTAGTGCAGGATGGCTTTTTTCGCATTCGGGGTATTCGCGTTACAAATCCGGCTTTTATTTTTACTTGCGTCCTTTATTAGGTAATGTTCCAGGGTTCCCTGTTTTGGCGAAATGGTTCCAAAAACAATGGCGTGGTAGCGTTTTTTAGCTTCCTTATCCTGAAACTGTAGATTCATTCGAGCCAAAGCTTTGCTCGTTTTGGCAAACAACACCACTCCTGACACAGGTCTATCAATCCGGTGAATTACGCCTACAAATGCATCCCCCGGTTTGGCATACTTGTTCTTCAGATACAGGCCAACAACTTCACTTAGGGGCATATCCCCCGTTTTATCGCCTTGGGTAATATCTCCTACCTTTTTGTTCACGGCAATTAGGTGATTGTCTTCGAACAATACTTCGAGGTTCTGGGGAGTACTTTTATTGGACATGATCTTTCTGAATAAATTTTTCGAAACCGGGCGAATAGGAACTGACCCATTCTCCATTAATATTTTCTATAAAAAAGGCGTATTCTTTTCCGCTTCCTTGTGTTTGTAACCACTCCATGGACTTGTCTTTCCCCATGGCAATAAAGGCGGTTGCTAGGGCATCTGCGTCGGCACAAAGTTCGGCAATAACCGTTACTGACACCAAGTTATGGTTGGTTTGTTTCCCGGTTAACGGGTTAATGATGTGGTGTTTCCCTTCCACAAATTTGCGGTAAGTGCCAGAGGTTGCAAGGCTCCAGTTGTTCAATTGCAGCACTTCCTGAATGTTTCCGGAACGCTCAATCACTGGGTTTTCTATTCCCACTTCCCAAGCAGTCCCATTTGGTTTTTCTATCCCAACCCGCATTTCACCACCGATCTCCACCAAAAAAGACCCAATGCCTTTTTTTTGCAAAAACTCTGCGAGCAAATCAACACTAAACCCTTGCGCATTGGCATTAAAATCGAGCTGTTCGTGTTGGTCTTTCCACAGGTCCAATTCCATTAAGTGGTTATCTGGATTAATGTCGGCTTTCACTTTATTATCAGTCATGCTCCCGAGGGCCATGAGTGAATCTAACTCTGCCGCTGAAAGGACACCTTGGTTCTTTTTGAGTGCCTGAAAAAAGGGTAAGAGGCCGGGATTAAAATAGCCTTGTGTTTTGTTTTGGAAACGAAATCCATGGTAATAGACATTGGAGAAATAGCCGAAGGTATCTACCAGATGTACAAAAGTATCTGCCGCGTTATAATGGCTTAATAATGAATTAGGGTTGTACCAGGAAACAGCATTATCGAAGTGTTGAAGAATAGAATCGACGTCTCCTTTTGTGATGTTTTGTTCTCCTTCGAAAAACTTAATAAAATAGCTGGTCCCTTGTGCTTCTCCCCGAATTATTTGGGTCGCATTATTTTGACAAGAAGTGAATACTAAGCCGCTTAATAAGCCGAAAAGGATACCTATTTTATTCATGCTGCGAAGGTAGGGAATGCTCATGGAAATAAAACATTGGGCCCGTAAAACACATTTCCATTAATAAGCGTTGATTTTACTAAAGACTAACCCGGACCAAATTCGAGTACCAGTCCAAAACGAGTAGAAAACACCTTTACCACTCCGTTAAAATCAAGTTCAAATTCATCGGGAATAAAAATTTTCCCATGAGTTATCAAAGGCTGCAGAGGAATATTCAATTGAAAAAAGGGTTTGATATTAATCCCGCTTTGTGTCCGGTATTTTCCGCCGAGCAAAATTAAAAGGTCTGCAAATCCATTTCTCGGTTCTCCAATAAATGGAGAGCTTGATGAGAAGGTATTCAATTCAAGGCCAGGCTCACTTCCTTCGTACACCTTGGTTTCTCCATGGTAAGCGGAACTAATAGCATAATCAAAGCCTAATCCCATTAAGGTATTTTTAAATTCCTTGGTTACTTTTAGGTAGGTTCCAATGTTATTAAACGCGCCTTTTTGAATGGCAACCAAATCCCGCTCTTTTCCATTATTATCAATGGATATAAACTGAAATTGCGGACTAAAGTTCAATTGCCAAAAGTGCATTCCAAAAGAAATGTCGAATTTTTTCTTTTGATTTCGCCACATCCAGCCTGCACCAAAATCGTACCCTATACCGCCAAAATCAGGAATAACGGTACTAATTTCATTGGGTAATTGTACAAGGCTGGTGTTTATAAACAGGGGCAATTCGAAACGGCCTATCCAAGTACTGGTGGGCAAATTGTACTTGCGCGAATAATGTTTTCCGTTTTGGAATAGTTCAGGGATATCATCAAATGAAATGGACCCATACTCTACCATTTCCGTCCATTCCGGATTTACTTCTGGCAAAATATCGACGTAATTGAAGGCGTCAATGGACCGCAAAGGTTCGTCTCCAGCTGTTTCTAAAAAATAAATCCAGTTTCCAGACTCATCTGCCGACCACGGTTTGGGTTCGTATTTCCCGTACAAATTTCCCCAAGGGCTGTTTCTAACCAAAAGCACGACAAAAGGCCTTACCAGACCTAGTTCATAGTCATAGATATACTTCGATGCGTATATCCTTCCTTTTTCGTCTTTAAAACCTAAAATATCGTCCGGTGAAAATTCTTTATTTTCTTGCTCGTAGATAACTTTTACCCGAAAAGGATCTAGCCAATTAAATCGCTTTATTTTGACCGAGATGGTGTCTCCAGCGATGCCAAAGAGTGCACCACTTTGTGCATTACCCTTAATTCCAGCCCCTATTGCAATAAATAAGAAAATGATTTTAAGGAATTGAAAAGCCTTCATGGTGTTGATTGTGTTGTACAATTGGTTGGTGCAAAAATAAGAACAAAAAGTGAGGGAAAGGAGGTTTTGTGTGAGGAGTATTGAGTGGGGAGTGAAAGAGTAGGGAGTGAAAGAGGTGAGAGTATTGAGGTGAGAGTTTTGAGTTGGGAGTATTGAGGGGGGAGTGAAAGAGTAGGGAGTATTGAGGTGGGAGTTTGGGGTGATGGTTAATGGTTAATGGGAAAATGGGAGTTTGGGGTGGGAGGTTGGGGTGGGAGGTTTGAGGTGAGAGTATTGAGGTGAGAGTTTGGGGTGGGAGGTTCGGGCAAGGCTCAAGGATAACCCGCGGCGAATACCTGGGCAACCGAAGCTCGGTCAACGTGGCTGGGATTGCTGTAGGTGTCGAACCATGGGAGAGGTCTGGTTGCCGAGCTTCGGTTGGTGAGCTTTTCGTCGAACCATTCGGTCGAGGCAAAAAAAAAGCCCCGATGGAATATTCCATCGGGGCTTCATATAAAAAGAAATAAAAAATTATTTCTGTGCTTCGATCTCTAAAAGCTCTACTTCGAAAATAAGTGTTGAGTGTGGTCCAATATCTGCACCAGCTCCACGTTCACCGTAAGCCAACTCAGAAGGAACATACAATTTCCATTTAGATCCAACAGCCATCAATTGCAATGCTTCAGTCCATCCTGCGATAACACCAGAAACTGGGAAAGAAATAGGCTCTCCACGGTCTACTGAACTATCAAATACTTTTCCATCTAAAAGTGTTCCATGGTAATGCGTTTTAACAACATCATTGATCCCTGGTTTTTCACCTTTTCCTTCAGTAAGGATTTCGTACTGCAATCCACTTGGCAATTCAACAACACCATCTTTGGTTTTGTTTTCAATCAAAAATGTTTTTCCTTCTTCAATGTTTCCAGAAAATTTTTCTTCTTGAATTTTAGCAAAGTAACCTTGGATTACTTCTTGCGCTTCCGCTTCTCCTAAAAGTACGTCACCACCAACCATCGTTTGGTTCAACCCTTGTGCTAATGCACTAGCATCTAATGTTTTAATACCACTAGAAGCTAAGTTTCTTGCGATATCCATTCCGATAGCATATGCTACTTTCTGCTCTTCTGTTTCCAATTTCTCCAACGTCTCTGTCATTTTCCCTTGATTCGCGCATGATGCCAAAGCAATTACTCCGGCAAACATCCAATTCTTAATTTGCATTTTTTTATGTTTGATGCAAAACTAAGGAAGTTTGGAAAACAAGGACATATTTGGCAAGGCATTTCTTCATTATTTGGAGAAAAAAACAGGAGAAATTGAAGTCCATAGTGATGAGATGGAAACCGATGTGGTAAAATGCGCTTACTTTTTTAGAGAATGGGATCAAATGCCACCACTCGAACAACAGGCACTAAGCCTAGCCTCCGGGAAGATATTGGATGTTGGATCCGGTTCTGGTTGCCACAGTTTGGAACTTCAAAAAATGGGTAAAACGGTTGTATCCCTAGAGATTTCGGAAGCGGCTTGTTCTGTTCAAAAACAACGGGGAGTTGACATCGTAATTTGTCAGGATATTTTCTCCTTTGATCCTACTGAAAAATTTGACACCATTTTATTAATGATGAATGGAATTGGGGTGTGTGGAACCTTGGACAAGCTAAATCCCTTGTTGGAAAAACTCAAAAGCTTACTCAATCCGGGTGGTACAATAATTTTTGATTCGTCGGATTTGATTTATCTGTTTATGGAAGAGGACGGTTCTGTATGGATAGACCTCAATGGCAGTTATTATGGTGAAGTCCATTTCCAAGTTGAATTTAATGGCGAAATGGATAGTAAATTTCCGTGGGTTTACATCGATCCGAAAAAGATGGAGGAGACCGCCAATTTAACGGGGCTCCAATTTGATGTAATTCAGGAAGGGGAGCATTACGATTATTTAGCTCAACTGCAATAAGGATAAACTACAGCAGTTGGTCCACGATGGCCGCTTCGGATAAGCCTTCTGCTACTCCTTTGTAGTTAACGACAATCCGGTGACCCATAACCCAATGGGCTACTGCCTGAACATCCTCGATGTCTGGGGTATATTTCCCTTTGGAAAAGGCGTGCGCTTTAGCTCCTAAAATTAGGTATTGTGATGCTCTTGGACCTGCACCCCAAGAAAGGTATTCTTTAGCCAGTGGATCACCATCTGCTGGTCTCGATTTCCTCACCAACTCCACTGCATACTTAATTACATTGTCGGTAACAGGAATAGCCCGAACCAACGCTTGTATTTTTTCGATATCGTCCCCCGAAAGGATCGTGTTCAATTTGGCTTTTTCGCCACC
>JBLHJD010000124.1:0-7451 GCA_047618705.1 Luteibaculaceae bacterium | reverse complement strand
CCTAATTCCATTTCCTTTAATGGCTCTGAAAGCCACTAAAACATTCTCTTTTGCAACCTGATTTATCTTGAACATGAATGGAAATTAATGCTATCAAAGCTACTATTTCCCAATAAAAAAATAAGGGCCAAAGTACCAACGGTATCAAACGCACTTTAAAGGCTGTGATTTTGAACAGTTCCTAAGCTCAATTTTTGTAAATTCGCGAAGCTCACAAAACGAATTTCAATCTTATACATTTATGGTTTTTGACTTGGAAATGATCAAAAAGGTGTACGATCGGATGCCTGAACGCATTAACGCAGCTCGGGAAGCGGTTGGTAAACCTCTTACATTATCTGAAAAAATATTATACAATCACCTTTGGGAAGGCAATGCAAGATCTGCATACTCCAGAGGAGATTCTTACGTGGATTTTGCCCCTGATAGGGTTGCCATGCAGGATGCAACAGCACAAATGGCCCTTTTGCAATTTATGCAAGCAGGGAAAGACCAAGTTGCAGTTCCTTCTACCGTACACGCTGATCACCTGATCCAAGCAAAAATTGGAGCAGATAAAGATTTGCAAGAAGCGATGAACAAGAACAATGAAGTGTTCAACTTTTTGCAAAGTGTTTCTAACAAATATGGTATTGGTTTCTGGAAACCAGGTGCTGGAATTATTCACCAAGTTGTTTTGGAAAACTATGCCTTCCCTGGTGGAATGATGATAGGTACGGATAGTCACACAGTAAATGCTGGTGGTCTTGGTATGGTAGCTATTGGTGTTGGTGGAGCTGATGCTGTTGATGTAATGGCGGGTATGCCTTGGGAGCTTAAATTCCCTAAACTTATTGGTGTAAAATTAACGGGAAAACTAAGCGGTTGGACAGCTCCAAAGGATGTAATCCTGAAGGTTGCTGGTATTTTAACTGTAAAAGGTGGAACCGGATGTATCGTTGAATATTTTGGTGATGGTGCCGAGTCCATGTCGTGTACTGGAAAAGGAACCATTTGTAACATGGGTGCAGAAATTGGTGCTACTACTTCCACGTTTGGTTACGACGCTTCAATGGAGCGTTACCTGCGTGCTACCGGAAGAAATGAAGTTGCTGATTTAGCCAACACAGTTAAGGAACACCTTACCGGTGACGCTGAAGTGTACGCGCAGCCAGAAAAATATTTTGACCAGGTTATTGAGATTAACTTATCTGAACTTGAGCCTCACGTAAATGGACCTTTTACTCCAGACCGTGCAACGCCTATTTCCCAAATGCGGAAAGAAGCGGAAGCAAATGGTTGGCCTTTGAAGGTTGAATGGGGATTGATTGGTTCTTGTACCAACTCTTCTTATGAAGATTTATCCCGTGCAGCTTCTATTGCAAAACAAGCGGTAGATAAAGGGTTAACCACAAAAGCAGAATTTGGAATTAATCCTGGTTCTGAGCAAGTACGTTATACTGCAGCTCGCGATGGATTAATCGGAACTTTTGAAGATCTGAATGCAACCATCTTTACCAACGCATGTGGACCTTGTATTGGTCAATGGTCCAGAGCTGGTTCAGAAAAAGGAGAGAAAAACACCATTATCCACTCTTTTAACCGGAACTTTTCCAAAAGAGCAGATGGGAACCCTAATACGCATGCCTTTGTAGCTTCACCAGAAATGGTAGCAGCAATTGCTATTTCAGGAGACCTCGGATTTAACCCCCTCACAGATACTTTATTAAACAAAAACGGAGAAGCAATTAAACTTGAAGCCCCAGTTGGTGATGAGTTGCCTGCCAACGGTTTTGCGGTTGAAGACAACGGGTACCAAGCTCCTGCAGCTGACGGTTCCGGAATTAATGTGGTTGTAAAACCAGATTCAGAACGCCTTCAATTACTAATTCCTTTTGCCGCTTGGGACGGGAATAACATTTCTGGTGCCAAATTGCTTATTAAGGCAGAAGGAAAATGTACTACGGATCACATTTCCATGGCTGGACCTTGGTTGCGTTACCGGGGTCACCTAGACAATATTTCTAACAACTGTTTAATCGGAGCTGTGAACGCCTTTGGAGGTGCAACAAATGCGGTTAAAAATCAGTTGGACGGAAGTATTGATGAAGTACCTAATGTTGGTAGAGCTTACAAAGCAGCCGGCGTTCCAACTATCGTTGTGGGAGATCACAACTACGGCGAAGGGTCTTCTCGGGAACATGCAGCAATGGAGCCAAGGCACCTCGGCGTTCGTGCCGTATTGGTAAAATCCTTTGCTCGTATCCATGAAACAAACTTGAAGAAACAAGGAATGCTTGGTCTAACGTTTAACACGGAGTCAGACTTTGACAAAATCAAGGAAGATGACATGTTTAACTTCATTGACCTTAAAGATTTTGCTCCAGGTAAACCATTAACGCTTGAGGTAGTGCATGCGGACGGCAGCAAAGAAAACGTTGTTTGCAACCACACGTACAACGCTAGCCAAATCGCGTGGTTTAAGGCTGGATCGGCACTGAACCTAATCCGCAAGGAACAAGGACTTTAGTCTACGATAATAAATAATTAAAAAAACCCACTCCAAAAATGGAGTGGGTTTTTTTTTGCCCTAAAAATTGAATAATTAAGTCCTGCTATTTTAGGGTTTCTATACTAATACGCACAAAATTTGGCCCTTTTCCACGACCCAAGTGAGCTGAATGACTGACAATACCCAGTTTTTCCGTAAACTTGTAATCATTAAGCACAGTTGATTCCTTTGGAATATGAAAAAACACATAACTCTCCTTTTATTCTTTTGTTTGGCAAACATCTCATACGGTCAGTTTATTCAAGGTCGTTTGGTAATATCCCCCATGATAGGGATGCAGGATGTAACCAAACTCATCAACAAGAACAATCTGGACGAAGAAAAAGAGTATTCTTTTGAAGGATCCTATGTTCCCGTTCTGAATGTGGATTATGGAATTTCCAAATTAGTTTCTGTTGGTATTGGCGTTGCCTACCAAGAAATCACCATTACCGATGAGAGTTACCAATATTTTGATCACCGCTCTGGTTTGGATGTAAGAGAACCACTCATCATGGATTTCAAACGAATTGAACCTGGAGTAAGGGGATATTTGCACTTTATTGACAATAGCCACATCGATATTTATTCTGGTTTAAAAATTGGATATGCCATTTGGAGTGGTCCGGAATACACAACCAACGACAAACAAGTATTTTCTCATGAATATCTCAAAGGGAAAAACCTAAACTTCCAGACTCTATTTGGAATTAGGGGGTACTTTGCTCGCTACATTGGTTTCCATATTGAGGCTGGTTTAGTTGCTCCTTACCAAATTGCAGCTGGATTAAACTACCGAATCTTTACCAAACACGCATTAAAACATCAACCCAAAGGGCGCCCAATTAAATCGAGAGATCAGATGTGGTACCACTTGTTTAAGCGGTATTAAATACTTCAAAAAAAAACATAAAAAAAGCCGGGCTTAGTTTACATAAACTAGGCCCGGCTTTTTTATTTCCTTATTGTACAATCAACTTTTGGGTGCTATATCCCTCAATTCTCACAAAGTAAACTCCCCTCGGAATACCACGGGTATTAATCACTTCAGCAGAGCTAATACTCAAAACTTTCCGCCCCCGGACATCTAGTAATTCTACCATTGCAGGCACCTCAACCTGAATAAACACCTCGTCTGAACTCGGGTTAGGGTGCAAACCAAACTCGTGACTCCACCTTTCCGAAATCGACTCTGGGTCGTATTCTCGGACACACAAATCAAAAAGCCCCTCATTGCCAAATTCTGTCCAAACCTGAAGCCAATAATCTGTATTGGGAGTGAGTTCAAAAGGTATATCAAAACCATTGTCGGCCAGTCCACATCCCAAATACTGATTTTGACTGCATCCAGCATACAGCGCAAAGCTTAAGCCGGGCACTTGTCCCAACTCGAAGTTAAAGAACAAGGAAATGACATCCAGGTTCCCCGTATTAAATTGGAACCATACGTCCACCAAAGAGCCAAACTCATTACAATCATTTACCCAGCCCGAAGTTGCGCAAGTATTACTCAATGTTGCGCCGGTGCAATTAGGCGCTCCTAACTCCAGAGTAAGGGCCTGATTGCAATTATCATTGAGGGGTTTTGGAAGGCACAATTCTTTACAACTTACATTTAAGCTAAGGACTCCTCTCTCCCCTTCAAAACCTCCTACAAAAATCAAATAGCGTGTTCCTGATATAGCATCAAATGCCACTAGAGACTGAAAATCTGAACATCCACTGTAATCATCATTTCCAGCTACACAGGTATAATTGGTACAACTTCCTGCAAAAACCAAAACCTGGGTATCAAATTCCGACCCACACAGTGATAAGGTAACTTCTTGGTTGTTCCCCGTATAGGAATACCACACGCCAGCCCCTTGGGCTCCTACAAAGCAAGCCTGGGTTGGAGTATCATCCTGGGTGGCTAAAGCCGTACTGGCAGCATACGTCTCACCGCAGCTTATAGAAGTAGCCTCTGCACAAAAGTCATTCAGTGGAGTCCCCGAAAAAGTATTAAAGGAGGTCATTATTGTGTCTGAAGAGTACCCGTTCCCACAATTTTCAAACAAATAGGCATCGTAAACGGTATTGGGACTTAACCCACTCAGGTTTACCGGTTGACTTCCAACGGGACCCGAAATAACAGTACCAGAGCCAAGACTAAATCCCTTTTCTCCATATTCAACAAAATAACTTCCCGAACTATTTTGACTAATCCAATTTAGGACTGCCGAATTCCCGGTAGTTTGTTGGGCACCAAATAAAGTAGGCCCTTCGCACCACTTGGGAGTTGAAAAAAACATCCCGTTTACGGTATCCCCACTGCCCAAAGGACAAACCTCCCAGTATTGGTATTCATAGGTCATGTTATCTTCCAAACCCGATATTTCAATAGGAGGACCAACAACGCCCACATCTCCAGAAACAATTACCATGGCGTTTGGATCTAAAGGGGCCTTTGAATACCCGAGGTAAAATGTAGCATTTGAGTTAACAGTACTCCAATCTATACGCACAAAATCTGGAGCAAGGCTGTCTTCCAAAAATAGAAAGGAGGATGGCGCATTACACACTTCCCTTGTTTTAAAACTCCCGGTAACGGGATCTGATTGCAGCCCGGTGCAGGTTTCGGATAAATAATAATCGTACAAAGTATTTGGGCTTAATCCCGGGATATTGGCTGAAGCATTTGCGCTTTGAGCACTTCCATTGATCACGATTCCATTTCCTGGCACAAAACCCGTTGGACCGTATTCCAACGCATAATTGGATGGCGCATTGGGTGAGGTCCAAGTAATACGAGCAAAATTATGGGTTACACTATCCGGTACATTATTTAATGGTGAATTACACCCCACCGCTGCATTGTATTCAAATTCGAACTCAAAAGGATCTGGTCCATATAGGTCGTCCCACTCCAAAAAATAATCTGTTTGAGCTTCGGTTACAAAACTAACAATGGCACTACCATTACTCAGTCCGCAACCAGTACTATCTGCGGCTAATAACTCCAAAGAATTACAAGACCCTTTAGACAGAAAAAGGCGTGTTTTTGGTCCGAGGATACGGCACGAGTTTACGTTTAGAACCCCTATTTGTGGTGAATAAAATCGAAACCAATCGGCATGAGTACTTTGTATACACCAAACACACCCATTCCCAGAAGCCGGGCCATCTGATTGGTACGAACCATTTACAGAAAGATTAATGGCAGCTGCGCAATTATCTCCTTGCCCACGAACCATTGCGGTGACCAACACAACAAAAAAAGCAAGAAAGAAGGAGCGTAAAAGCATCGGTTTTTAGATTTGATCCTTATTAAATTAAGCAAAATTAACATCTCCTTGCGCACTAATCGATAAGGGGCATGAATAAATCCGCAGTACCACTAATATCGTAAGCTAGAGAAGCTCCTGTAAATGATTTAGAATAAATAGGAGAAAAGTATATGTTTTAAAATAGGAAACAATTTTCTTTGCACCATGGAATTTAAGAATGATTTATTGCTTCGGGCAGCGCGCGGCGAAAAAACCGAAAGACCACCAGTATGGGTAATGCGCCAAGCAGGGCGGATTCTGAAAGAATATAGAGCCGTTAGAGGAAAACTTTCTGGCTTCAAAGAATTGGTTGAAACACCAGAGGCAGCATGTGAAGTCACGATACAACCTGTGGATATCCTAGGCGTTGATGCCGCCATCCTTTTCAGCGACATCCTTGTTGTTCCTGAAGCAATGGGACTCACCTACCAAATGATTGAAAAAAAGGGCCCTTGGTTCGAAAAAACAATCAGATCGGAAGGAGATTTAAGTCAAATTAGAGTTCCTGATGTAGAGGATAGTTTGTCGTATGTGTATTCTGCCATTGATTTATTGGTAAAAGAACTGGATGGACGAGTGCCACTTATAGGATTTGCTGGGGCACCTTGGACTATTTTTGCGTACATGGTAGAAGGGAGTGGATCCAAAACCTTCAGTGAAGCGCGTAAACTTTTAGTGACCAACCCAAAACTGAGTCATACCTTATTAGGCTTAATTACGGAAACCACCATTGCCTATTTAAAAGGGCAAGTTAAACACGGGGTAAGTTTGGTTCAAGTTTTCGATAGTTGGGCCGGAATTTTGGGACAAGAGCAGTATGCTGAGTTCGCCCTTCCCTACGTTAAGCAGATCACCGATGCAATTACAGATGTTCCGCTAACTTATTTTGGAAAAGGAGCGAACCAAAGTTTCAATGAGATTAAAAAACTGAACTGCAGAACATTAAGCCTAGATTGGACCGTTCGCCCTCAAGAAATTAGATCAATTGTTGGAGCCGGATTTACCTTACAAGGGAATTTGGACCCATGTACTCTGTACGGTTCTATGTCATTCATCGAAAAGGAAACTCAAAAAATGTTGAAATCTTTTGAAGGGGGACCGCATATTGCTAACTTGGGGCATGGAGTGTATCCGGATACGAATCCCGATGCAGTTCGTTGCTTTATAGACACCGTAAAATCCTATTCATGAAACACAAAATAACCTCCCTCACCCTCGCTGCAACTATATTGTTGTGCGTAGGAACCCAAGCTCAAAACTTGGTCCCAAACGCCAGCTTCGAAAAAATAGATGGTAAAATTAAAGGCAATGGAGCCATTGAGGAAACAGGCAACTGGTATTCTCCTACAGATGAAGTAGCCGAACTTTTTTCGCCCGAAGCCAAATTAGAGGAACTCAAAACGCCATCTAACCTATATGGAAAGGAAAACCCAAAAACGGGAACTAATTTTGCTGGAATTATTGCCTACAGCTACAAAGACAAAGCACCGCGGAGTTATCTTGGAACAGAGCTAATTTCCCCCTTGGTGGAAAATGAAAACTACTGCGTTTCCTTTTACGCCAGCCATGCTGACCTGAGTAAATACGCCGTGAGCAAGTTGGGAGCAATTCTGACA
>JBLHJD010000123.1:0-7513 GCA_047618705.1 Luteibaculaceae bacterium | reverse complement strand
AACGGATGTGGATGTAAAACTCATCGGGAATCAGGGATGTCTCTGCAGTCCCAAGCACATCAATAAACGGAGTGGGGTTATTTCCTGAGCTGATTTGCCCCATTCCAAAAGGGATGAGAAAGAAAAAGCAGAGGGTGGTAATGGCTATTTTTTTCATGGTATAAATTTGTTGGTAAGGAATGTTAACGGTAAAATAGAGGTAATAATATTCAAGGGGTTAATTCCTCCCCCTTTGATGGAGTTGTCCATGCCGAAATGGAAGAGGTGAAAGGTATTTCAATGGTAGCGGTGCCGATCAGGAATAAACCAATATCAAGTGGCGCGTTTTTTCGTTGGTTGAGTGTTCTTATCCAAATGCAAGGATAAATGAGTTAAAAACAGTAAATTACGATATATGAATTTCATCCCCTCCAGTGCCAATACATGCAATTTGCACCGGAGCCAAAAACCAACTCAAGAATGAAAAATTGTCTTGTCCTTATTTGTGTTTTAGTCTCCTACCTGAGCTACGCCCAACCCAACAATTCCTTTGAAGCCGAACTTGGTTTTTCCACATCCCGTTTTTTAACTGGAGAAAAGCGATCGGAGCAATTTATTTATGGATTGCATGGACAGATCAGTAAATCAGTGGGGGTAATAGATGTAGTTTCTGGTTTAGGATATTCGCAAGGATCTTTTGAAACAACTAGTTCAGAGGTTTCAGCGTGGGGAAACAGTAAAACAAAGCATACGTATTCCATCCTGAATATCCCAATACTTCTGCGTCTTAATAAATCCGAAAACCCGACCTGGTATTCTGGTATTTATGTGGGGGTTTTGTTCAATAAAACCCTAAAGGCAGGACAGAGTATGAGGTACACCAATGGAAATCAATTTGACATGGAATGGGACGGGGAAGATTTCTCCTTGCATCATTTCAGGTCCATTATTGTTGGGAAGCGGTGGGACCTAATCCAGCGAGGAGTTAAAACCGCAAATGTGGAATTGTTTGTTCAAATCCCCTTTGTATCCAACTCTTATGATTCCCCAAAAAATACAGCATACATTCCCTTCGATGGACTTTCTGTAGGACTAAAATTGGGCTTTGAACACGCATTTGGACGAGGGGAAGTCCAATGATTAAAAGGCATAAAAAAAGGGACTGACCAATAATTTGGCAGTCCCTTTTTTTTGTAAAAAATTGAATCTTATTTTTTCTCTACTGGATTGTTCCCAGCCTTCCAGCCACCAAAACCATCCAATAAATTATACACGTTTGTAAAACCCATTTCATTCATTTGGGTTACCGTTTGGGCACTTCGTCCACCAGCGGCACAATACACCATAATTGGAGCTTCTTTATCCAATTTCTCCAACTCCGTTTTAAAATTATCGCTAAAGAAATCCAATGTTCTGGCACCCGGAATAATTCCACTTTGGGTTTCATCAGACGTTCTTACGTCCAAAATAATTTCATTGTCCAACTCGGCCATTAAACTGGAAAATTGGTCCGTAGTTACATTTCCAGCCGGGAAAGAAGGTCCGCTGTTGCACGATGCCAATCCGATGGCAATGGCAAGTAGAGTAAAAATTTTCTTCATCATATTATTGTGTAATTAAGTCTTCGTTTTGTGCTTTAATGTTACCGAAACCACCTCTTACATTCACCAAATTGTGTTTTCCTTGGCGTTTTAGGATGCTAGAAGCAATAACTGATCGGTAACCTCCAGCACAATAAACGAATGTTTTTTCATCTTGTTTTACTGAATCGCCAGATATATAATCCAAGGGATCATTTAATGCTTGTTTTACATGCCCTCCATCAAACTCTCCCGGTTTACGAACGTCGAGTATATGCCCTTCGGTTCCCATCCAATCCTTCGGGTCTATGTTGTCTATGTGATCCAAATCTAAGCCATCTTCTGATAGTATATCAGGCGTAACATACCCGAGCACATTATCGAATCCAACCCGAGATAAACGGGTTACCGCCTCATCCAACCGGGATTGGTCAACCATAAGAACCATAGGGGTGCTGGTCTTTTTAAGCACCGATCCAACCCAAGGAGCAAAGGTTCCGTCCAAACCAATGAACAAACTTTTAGCGATGTGTTTTTCGCAAAAATCTTCTACCCCTCGGACATCCAATAACACGGCATTATCTTGTTGCAATGCAGCTTTCAAAGCTGTGGCATCCAGGTTTTTTAATTGTGCCGATTTACCCGCAATTCCGGCTGCACCTGTTTTGTTGAGGAATACATTTTCTGCAAAGTAACCCGGAGGTGGTAATAAACCAGTGGTGAGTTCTTTAACAAAGTCAGCTTTACTCATTTTGGGATTTAAAGCATAGTTGCTTTGTTTCTGGTTACCAAGCGTGTCTTCGGTGTCGGACGACATGTTTTTTCCGCAAGCAGACCCGGCTCCATGTCCAGGGTATACGGTAATATCATTGGCTAAAGGCATGATTTTATTGCGCAGACTATCATACAATAACCCCGCTAAATCGTCCTGGGTTACATCCGATTTCTGAGCTAAATCCGGCCGACCTACATCCCCTAAAAACAACGTGTCTCCGGTGAAAATGCAACACGGAACTCCGGCTTCATTCTTCAGTAAATAACACGAGGACTCCATGGTGTGCCCCGGAGTGTGGAGTACTTCAATGGATAGGTTCCCGATTTTAAACGCTTCACCATCTTGAGCTATGTGGGAATCAAATTCCGTTTTGGCATTGGGCCCAAATACGATTGTTGCTCCTGTTTTTTGAGCTAGTTCCAAATGACCTGAAACAAAGTCGGCATGGAAGTGGGTTTCAAAAATATATTTAATGTTGACGTTTTGCTCTTTGGCTAAAGCCAAATAGTCATCCGTATCCCTCAATGGGTCAATAACGGCAGCCTCAGTTCCGTTGGAAATAAAGTAGGCTCCTTGAGCAAGGCATTTGGTGAAAAGTTGTTTCGTAAACATAAAATCAATTTCCATTTCTTTGTCAGATACAAAGTTACCATAAATCAAAAATGGACGGATTGTTTGGCAGATTAAAACGTGTGAAAAAAGAACAAGCTGGGGTGATTGAGACTGTGCAAGGGAATCTTTCCTTTTATGTGCAGCCAAAAGCCAAACGGGTTATTCTAAAAAAGAAAAATGGTCAATGGATTTTGGTGGTACCTAAGCACCTAACGGCCCAAAAAGCCTGGTCCTTAATTCAATCCAAAATCCCGGCATCTTATCAGTTTGGTATTGAGGAACTGGTGGAGCCGGAGCTAATGCCCCAATTGGATTTTCCCAATGGTTACAGTATATATAACCCAAGTTTGGGGGTGGAAAAAGGGGACAGAATTGCAGTGCTGGATACAGCTGATGAGGACGCCATAAAAAACCAAATAAAAAAATGGGCAAAGCGCGATTTGGAAGGATATATTCGGGAAGAAGCAGAACGTGTTAACTTGCCTTTTAATAAACTGTCTTTCCGCTTGCAAAGCACCCGTTGGGGGAGTTGCTCTTTCCAAAACAACCTCAGCATAAACGCATTAGCCCTGTTTTTAGCCCCCCCTTTGTTGGAATACCTAATATCCCACGAACTGTGCCACACCATACATAAAAATCATGGGCCCCATTTTTGGCGGAAACTCAGTGGAATTTGCCCAAATGCCATCCAGAAAGATCGCGACTTACGGAAGCAACAACCCTACTGGAAAGGTTTTTTAGTGGACAATAAAAAACCCACACTCCAATAGGAATGTGGGTAAGAAAATAAGGAGGTATTTTCCCTTTATTTTAAGTCAAATCCGATATCGGATCTAAAGTATTTTTTGTTGAACTGAATTTTCTCAGCGGCGTCAAACGACTTTTTCAAAGCTTCAGCTCTCCCATTTCCATAGGAGGTTAAAGCCATAACCCGTCCGCCATTTGTTAGAACATTACCGTCCATCAGTTTTGTTCCGGCATGGAAAACAAGGCTATCAGTTATGGTCTCCATTCCCGTAATGGCATCTCCTTTAGCATAGGCTTCCGGATATCCGCCGGCAACCAACATAACGGTGGTGGCACAACGGTCATCGATTTCCAAATCACTTTCAGACAAAGTTCCCTGTCCAACCGCGTCCAACAAATCCAATAAATCCGACTTAATGCGGGGAATTACCACTTCTGTTTCTGGATCACCTAAGCGTACATTGTACTCAATAACATATGGCTCTCCATTTACATTCATCAGACCAATAAATACAAATCCTTTGTACGGAAGGTCGTCTATTTTAAGTCCGCGTATGGTTGGTTTTACCACCTGATTCTCCACTTTTTCCAAGAAAACATAGTCTGCAAATGGCACGGGAGAAATAGCGCCCATTCCACCGGTGTTTAATCCGGTGTCTCCTTCGCCAATACGTTTGTAATCCTTGGCTGGAGGCAATATTTTATAGGATTCACCATCGGTTAAAACAAACACCGAAAGTTCAATTCCACTCAAAAACTCTTCAATAACAACGGTGGAGCTTGCATCCCCAAATTTCCCGTCCAACATTTTCCCCAATTCAGACTTCGCTTCGTCCAAGTTGTCCAAAATAAGAACTCCTTTTCCAGCAGCCAATCCATCGGCTTTAAGCACGTATGGAGCTTTTAATTTCCCTAAAAAAGCTTTTCCCTCATCTAGGTTGGCGGCAGTTACACTGAGGTATTTGGCCGTTGGGATCTTGTGTTTCTCCATGAAAATTTTGGAGAACTCTTTGCTTCCTTCCAACTGAGCTCCTTTTTGAGATGGCCCAATAATGGCAACTTTGGCAAGGTCAGCATCCGCTTCAAAAAAGTCCACAATTCCATTCACCAACGGATCCTCTGGTCCTACTACAACCATGGAAATACCATGTTCTAGTACCGCTTGTTTAATTCCTGCAAAGTCGTTTACAGAAATGTCTAAATTCGTCCCAACATTTAGGGTCCCGGCGTTACCAGGTGCTATGAACAATTTGTCGAGCATAGAGCTCTGGGCGATTTTCCATGAAAGGGCATGCTCCCTTCCACCGGATCCTAAGATTAGAACATTCATGGGGTAAAAAATTTACCGCAAATTAAAGAAACTCCTGCCATTTGTGAACGATTTTAGGAGTATTAACTTTGCCAAAACGGAGGAATGATAAATCCAGGATTTTTGAAATACGACAATCCAGAAAAACAAGTGCGCTACGACAAGGCCTATTTACGCATGGCATTGGAGTGGGGAAAACTGTCGCATTGTCACCGCAGACAAGTGGGAGCTATTATTGTAAAAGACGGGACCATTATTGCTGATGGCTATAATGGAACACCCACCGGGTTTCCAAATATGTGTGAGGACGAATCCAATACGACCCATTGGTACGTACTTCATGCAGAGGCCAACGCCATTCTTAAAGTTTCGAAATCGAACAACAGCTCGGTGGGGGCTACGTTATATATTACCATGAGTCCGTGCAAGGAGTGTAGCAAACTTATTTTGCAAGCGGGAATAAAGCGGGTTGTGTATTTGCAAGAATACAAGGACAATTCCGGACTCGATTTTCTGAAAGAAGCTGGATTAGAACTAGCACAAATTGAAAACCCTTAAGTAAGCATTATAGTGAATAGAAAATCCATGATACCCCTCGTTGCCAGCATCTTTATGATTGTTGGAATTTATGTAGGAATGAAATTTGGAACGCAAGGATTGGATAGCACCTCCTTGCGCTTTGCAGCTAAACAGGACAAGTTGTCGGAGGTCATTAACTACATCGATTACAGTTATGTAGATCCAGTGAAAAAGGAGGAGTTGATTGAAGATGCGATTAACAACTTGCTCGATAATTTAGATCCCCACTCCAAATATATTTCGGCCAAAGATTTGGAAATGTACAACGAGCCACTGGAGGGAAACTTTGAGGGAATCGGGGTTCAGTTCCGGGTAATTCGAGATACCGTAACCGTAATTCGGCCCATTAAAGGTGGGCCTTCAGAGCGCGTTGGGATAATTGCGGGAGATAAAATTGTGTTGGTGGACGACTCCCTGGTAGCCGGGGTGGATGTGAGTAATGCAACTATTATGTCTCTGTTGAAGGGGCCCAAACGCAGTGAAGTAGTGGTGCAGGTGAGTAGAGTTGGGCAGGATAGTCTGATGCCTTTTACCATAGTCCGCGATCGGATTCCTATTTACTCGGTGGATGCTGCCTACATGCTTAACGATGAAACCGGATACGTGAAATTGGCTCATTTTGCTAAAACCACGGGGCACGAAATGTTAGATTCCTTGCGCTCTTTGGAGAATCAAGGGATGAAGAACTTGGTGTTTGATTTACGTGGAAACGGAGGCGGAATTTTGCAGGCGGCCATTATGTTAACCGAAGTCTTTTTGGAGAAGGATAAGCTGATTGTGTATACCGAGGGGAAATCGCAACCGAGGCAAGACTACCGGACTACAAGTACGGGGCGTTATGCCAATTTGCCAATGGTGGTTCTTATTGATGAGCAAAGTGCTTCAGCCAGTGAGATTTTAACGGGAGCTTTGCAGGACAACGACAGAGGGATTATTGTAGGAAGGCGGAGTTTTGGAAAAGGATTGGTGCAGGAGCAAGTAGAATTGGGAGATCGGAGTGCCTTGCGCTTAACAGTTGCCCGGTATTACACCCCAACTGGGCGGAGCATTCAAAAACCCTATGGCGCCAATGATAACTACGAGGACGACATTAAAATTCGTTTCGAAAACGGAGAGTTTTACAGTGCCGACAGCATTCAATTTTCGGACAGTTTGGTGTACATAACTCCCAAAGGGGATACGGTGTATGGCGGAGGTGGAATTATGCCCGACATTTTTATTCCATTAGAAAAGGGAGCAGATTCTGGTTGGTACGGATCCTTGTTTTATTCAGGTGCCTTAAATGATGTGGTCTTTGAGCTTTCGGACCGGGCTCGGAAAACGTACTTGGGGGAAGAAGCATTTATTACAAATTATGGTTTGCAGGCCGGAGAGCTGAAAATGATAGCGAAGAAATTGGGGCTAAAAAAGTTGAATAAGGACGTGCTGTCTGAGCTTCGCTTAAAGGCGTTTATTGCTCGCGGGGTGTATGGAGAAAATGCTTTTTACCGAATATGGAATGCAGAGGATGCCGTTATTGGCCGATCCTTGAAGGAATTGGAGAAGACTTCCCAAAAAGGGGAATAATTCGTAAAAGGAAACTATATTTGGGTAAACCAAAAATTACTGTAAAATGGCTTTTGAATTACCAGCATTAGGATATGCAAAGGATGCATTAGAACCGCACATTGATGCGAAGACCATGGAAATTCACCACGGTAAACATCACGCAGCATATACCTCTAAATTAAACGACGCCATCCAAGGAACAGAATGGGAAGGAAAGTCGATTGAAGATATTATGAAAAACATCTCCAAGTTAAGCGGAGGTGTTCGGAACAACGGAGGTGGATATTTTAACCACTGCTTGTTTTGGGAAACAATGTCTCCAAATGGTGGCGGAAATCCAAGTGGAGATTTAGCAGCTGCTATTGATACTGCTTTTGGATCTTT
>JBLHJD010000122.1:0-7542 GCA_047618705.1 Luteibaculaceae bacterium | reverse complement strand
AGCCTACCAGAAAGATCTCACTTCTTTTGAAACAGTCATCAACAAACTTCCGCTGTCCTTTTTTGATCCCTTTGGCCACCTGGCTATCTTAGAGCATTACAAAAATAAGGGCGATCTGGAATTGGCACAAAGTTGGTTCCGGGTATGCGAAGAGGCTGTTAATGTGCATTTTAGTCAGGCCTATCTCAAGCAATTAGATCGCCTGCATCAAAAGACCAATTTCCTTTCCAAACAATGGAAACTACAGCAACTAAAGCTCGAATTAGACAGACAATGGGATTGGCTGTACACCGCACAAAACAAGAACATCCTTAGCCTGAAGAGTCAGGCAGGGCTCTACACCCTCGCAGGATTGGCTGCCCTTCTTTTCCTCAGTTTCCTTGTGTACTTTTTTCAGAAACAGGCCTTCCAAAAAAAGCTCCATGTGGCACAACTAGCAAAAACAGAAAGGGATGGCGCTCTGCATATTGAAAAGGAAAATCAGGAGGCCTTGGAATTCACCCAAAACCTCAGCCAAAAAACAATTTTGCCCTTTATTCAACGCGCAAGCAACAAACTATTTGAAGATTTTGAACCCCATAAACACGAACAACTATTGGGTATAAAAGCGGCCATAGATTCTGAAATTCAAGCCCTGAACAATGCCCTATCCACCGCTGGAATTTCAGATAAAAAAAGGTGGGACATTTTCCAGACTGAATTCCCGACTAACCCGGCCCTGCATTTCCAGGATGTAAGTAATTGCAACTGGCCTAGCCACACCTCTGGGCTACTGAAAGAGTTAAGTACAAACTCATTAAAACACGCCAATTGTAGTAGGATAGACATCCAATTAATGCAATTAGAAAAAGATTTCATCATCTCCTACCAAGACAATGGCAAAGGATTAGATCCGAATAACAGCAAAGGTATAGGACTCACAAACATGCACCAAACCGTCTCCAATATTGGGGGCAAAATAGAATTACATTGGAAAGGGGGGTTCAATGCTAAAATACATATTCCTCTGTAGCACTTTTTTGCCTTCAATCCTGCTCATTGGCCAAACTATAAATACCGACCACTTGAAGCAATTTCTGAAGGAGAAGAAATATTCGGAACTGATTTCCCAGGGGAAAAAAATTCTGGAAAAGCCTTGCGGAATAGAAGATTCAATTATTACCCTTCACCAATTAGCCGTAGGATATCGCAAATTACGCAAGTTAGATTCGTGTTGGCATTTGTGCAGTAAATCCATGCAACTGGCCATCAAAACCAACAACGAACTGTACCAAATAAAAAACCACGAAGAGCTAGGTATTTTGTACGGTGGTTATTGGAATGTGTTCCCAAGAGCAATTCACCATTTTGAACAAGTGATTTACCTTGCGGAATGCTTTGGTTACACCGCGTCGCATTCGAAAAGTGCTTACAACAATATTGCTACCATATACGAGGGCGTTTATCCACCCAATTACCATAAAAGCGTATTGGCACTTCAAATGGCCCTACAATACGTGGACTCCAGCTCGGGAAAAGGCCGGTTACTTCATTTAAAAATTGCCCATCACAAAGCCCAGTTGGGGCAATTAAACGCGAGTAAGACTCATCTTGTTTTTGCCACTACTGGAATAAATATGGACAGTACTAGCTGGTATTTCCAGAAGTGGTACTACAAAGCAAAAGGCCACTATCATTTGCGTAACAAGGAAAACCAATTGAGCTATTTAGCCTTTGATGCTTACCGAAAAATTGCCACCGAACACGACAAAAGCATTACTGGAAAAACCTTGGCCTATGAAATGTTAATGGAGTGGTCTGCGGTGGTGAACAACACCAGGAAATTCAACTCTTCCTTAGACAGTGCACGCCATTATTTGTGGGCCCAAAACAAAATTGGGGACACCCAATTTGGAGCGCGAAGTTTGGCTAAATATGAGGAGGAGCAGGTGCAAATGGAGTTTCGGAAAGAAAAATTGGTCCGCCAATTGACCGAAGTCCAGACAAGCAAGCTGGAGATACAGTGCCAGCAGCGTAAAGCACAAAACACCAACATGGCCATTTTATTGGGACTAGGATTCGTGGGTATATTCCAGTTCCGGACTTGGCGAAAATCGATTTTAAATCAGACAATAACTAAGCACAAATTAAAGGCTCAAGAGCTGGAGCACATCCTGGAATTAAACGTATCCCAAGCCGAGGTTGATGCAAAAAACGGCCACCTCCAGAGGATAGGCCAACGTATGCACGATGAGTTAAGTAGCACTCTCACAGGCCTATTATACAAAATGCAAGAAATGGAAAAACTGGGAAAAACCACGCCCAAACTTAACCAGGTGGAGAATCTCCATGCGGTGGTGCGCCATTGCTCCCACATTCTCAGCGCAAAGAAAAAAGGACAACTCAGCACACTACTGAGCACTCTAGCAACCCAATATCCTTTCGGAATTCACCTGAAAGTCAAGGGAAGTTCATCTGCTCTGTTTTACAAAGAAATGGATCTATTTCAGCACCTTTTCGCCTTTTTAGATCCCGAGAACAATCCTGATAAAATCATTGACATCGACCTGCAAATTAAAGGAAAAAAGGCTTTTATATCATTGAGTTCGAACCATTTTGAGTCAGAAAAAGTATCTCAATTTAAAGACCTCGTGTTGGAACTAACCCACGATTTTAGATTTGAAGAGGAGCCCCAACAAATGCTTATTTCGTTTTTCTTAAAACCCACATCCCTATGATACATGTATTTATTTGCGACGACCACCCCTTAGTAGTAGATGGGCTGACCACCAATTTGGCCTCCTTTTCAAGCATTGAAGTTACCGGAAGTGCCTCCAATGGGAAAAGGTGCATTGAGGCTATTAAAGACTCCAAAATTGACATTCTACTGCTGGACATTTCTATGCCGGAAATGGATGGATTGGAGGCCAGTGCCATAATCAAAGATCAGTTTCCATGGATTAAGATTATCATCCTTAGCTCATTTGACGACCCTGAAAAAATTAAGGCGGTCCACGACATCGGAGTGGAAGGCTATCTCTTAAAAACCGCCAACCAAGCGGAGTTGCTTAGGGCCATTGAAATCGTTTCCAGTGGAGGAACCAATTTCAGCCACCACATTAGTAGTCAACTCCGGAAAGCGGACCAATTGATGGAGCCTGAAGAATACTACCAATTGGATTTAGTGAAATTTTTCACTCGGCGGGAATATGAGATTATGGAAAAAATATTGGCGGACAAAAAATCATCGGACATTGCCAAAGAGCTTGACATAGCAGAATCCACCGTATTAAGCCACAGGAAGAATATTTACATAAAGGCGGATGTACATTCCAGCACAGGGTTAATCCGATTTGCCATGGAAAATGGGTATGAGTGGGGAGATGACGATGAAATGGACCGATAAATTTGAAGATCCCGGAGTTCTATTCGGCAGGGAATGGACCGTGGAGAATCTGGATTCCAGCGTTTTAAATTGATGCGCTGGACTCAATAGTAACTGAAATTTGAATTTTGAAATAAAAAAAAGCCCTACCAGAAATTAATCCAGTAGGGCTTCAACAACACATAATTAACCTTAGCTATTCAGAATAGCTTTTACTGCTGTGGATATATCTTTTCCGGCCGCTTTACCGGTAAGAGCTTTGCTTGCTGCTCCCATAACCTTACCCATATCTCCAGGGCCAGTAGCGCCAATTTGATCAATTATTTTTTGCACTTCTGCAACTAGGGCTTCCCCGTCTAATTGAGCCGGTAAATAGGCTGTAATAATTTCTGCTTGCACCAATTCTACCTCGGCTAAATCGGGTCTTTCTTGACCTGTGTATACCTCTGCAGATTCGAGCCTTTGTTTTTTTAACTTCTGAAGAATTTTTATTTCATCCTCTTGGGTTATCTCCACACTTGGGTCTTTTGTCTTTTGCAATAAAAGTTCTGATTTAATAGCGCGAATGGCATTTAATCGTTCCTTTTCTTTTGCTCTCATGGCATCCTTCATGTCGGCGCCAATCTGATCTATCAGTCCCATATTAATCTACGTTATCGTGCAAAAAACTGTTGTTTTCGCGCAAGTCATACCGGCGATTTCCTTCTTCGTCCAACACCTCTTCTAGGCGGTAACGAGATACCGGATTTTCGCTGCTGCTTGGCACGTTATTCAACTCCACCTTCATCCGCTTGTAAGCCGGTTCTTTTTCCATGTTCACCAAACCATTTGGGGTTTTGATTTTTGCGGAAAAATCGCGCATGCGGTTCATTCTATCCTCTACGGATTCGCGGTATTCTTGGGGTGAAACCCGAGGTGCCCGGACAGGTTCCTCTACTTCGTCTGTAATTACAAAACGAGGTGATTCCCTGTGGTCCTCTTTGCGTTCTTCCTCCAAAGAGTTGGCAATGTCTTCCTTCTCCACTTCACCAAATCCTATTTCCACTTGAGGATTAGAAAAATCCATGGCTGGAGCAGGCGTTTCCTCTGGCTCTGGAGTAAACTCCGGTTCCTTTTTTAAATGGGGCTCTGGCATGTTGTTCCCAATTCCACCTAAAGGATTGCCCATAATGGTATTAATGGGCTTTGCATTTTCTTCCAGGTCGTGCTTGATTCCCGCTGGTTTTGCCGTTGATGGCACAAATTCAGCTTCCGAACTTTTAAACCCTGTGGCAATAAGGGTTACGCGAATGCTTTTCCCTAAAGATTCATCGTGGTGCGTTCCCCAAATCATTTCAGCATCCTCACCAGTAGCATCCTGAATTTCATTGGTGATTTGCATCAACTCATTCATGTTTACATCCTCACCGTGGGAGATGTATAACAAAATATGGCTCGCTCCTTTTATCTCATTATCGTTCAACAAAGGCGAGTCCAAAGCGCCATGAACGGCTTTTTTTGCTCGGTCTTCTCCTTCAGCAGTACAAGCTCCCATAAGGGCTGCACCTCGGTCGGTCATTACCGTTTTAACGTCGTTCATATCCACGTTAATCTTACCTGGCAATGAGATTACCTCAGCAATACCTTTGGCTGAAGTAGTAAGTACGTTATCGGCTTGTGCAAAGGCATTGTCTAGGGTTAAGTTCCCAAACATTTCGCCTAATTTATCGTTCTGAATCACCAAAAGTGTATCTACACTTTCGCGCATTTCATTCAGACCAATATCCGCTTGTTTTCTTCTTTTACGTCCTTCAAAAGAGAAAGGAATGGTTACAATACCTACGGTAAGGATCCCCATTTCTTTGGCTGCTTTGGCTACAACTGGAGCGGCACCGGTACCGGTTCCACCTCCCATACCAGCGGTAATGAACACCATGGTAGTATTGTTTTCCAAAAGAGCTTTAATCTCATCCAAGGATTCAATAGCAGCATTTTTCCCAACTTCGGGTTTAGATCCTGCTCCCATTCCTTCCGTTAGGCTTTCACCTAAACGAATTTTGGTAGGAACTGGACTCATATCCAAAGCTTGTGCATCGGTATTACAAACGATGAAATCTACACCGCGAATACCTTGTCGATACATGTGATTAACTGCATTGGAACCACCGCCACCTACACCAATCACTTTGATAATATTTGACTCCCCTTTTGGAATATCAAAAATTAAACTTTCATCCGTCATAACTTGGGGGTTTTAGTTATTCATTATCATCCTCAAACAGCTCCATCCCTTTTCTGAAGACCTTATTGAAGAAATTACCTTTTCTTTTTTCACTGTGGTTGGCCACCTTTGGCTCCTCTACCTTTTCCTCCTGATGGGCAACACCCATATTGGTGGTAGACAAAAATCCTTTTAGCACCAGACCAAGACCGGTAGAATTGCTTGGAGAAACTACTCCTTCAATTTCAGTGGCGCTCATATGCCCATTTGGCATTCCCAATCTGCTGTCCATACCGGTACGGAAAGCGAACAATTGGGAGATATGTTTTAGTTGAGCTCCTCCACCCGTAATTACAATTCCTGCAATTAACTGGGATTCGCTTACCGTGTTTTTAATTTCGTAAAAAACCTGATCCACGATCTCGGTTACCCGGGCGTTAATAATATAACTCAAATTTTTAACACTTATTTCCTTTGGCGTTTGACCTCTAAAACCTGGAATACTCACAACTTCCGCTTCTTTATCTTCCAGAACAATGGCAGATCCAAAACGCACTTTCAACAATTCAGCCTGTTGTTTCAAAATTGAACAACCGGACTTGATGTCTTCTGTGATGATGTTACCACCGAAAGGAATTACAGCTGTATGGCGAATAGTTCCATCTTGGAAAATGGCGATATCTGTGGTTCCACCTCCTATGTCTACCAAAACAACCCCAGCTTCTTTTTCTTCTTCTGTTAGCACGGATTCGGAACTAGCAAGTGGCTCCAAAATCATTTCCTTAATTTCCAAGTTGGCGTTCTCAACACAACGTTTGATGTTTTTAGCCGCAGAAACCTGACCAACAACCACGTGGCAATTTGCCTCCAAACGCATCCCCGACATCCCAACAGGATCTTTAATTCCCTGCTCGTTATCAACAGTATATTCCTGTGGAATAACGTGGATTATCTCTTCCCCTGGCTTCATCACCAAGCGGTGCATGTCTTCCACAAGTTTATCAATATCCACTTGCGAAATCTCCTCATCCATGGAGTCACGCATGCGAACTCCCTGATTTTGGATACTTCTAATGTGCTGACCTGCGATCCCCACATTTACCGTTTTTATTTTAACGCCAGCCATTTTCTCGGCCTCTTCTACTGCACTCCGGATGGACTCTACAGTCTGCTTTATGTTGGAAACAACTCCGCGGGAAACCCCATCGGAATTACTTTTTCCAATACCCATAATTTCGACCTTTCCATGGATGGTCCTGCGACCTACTAGACAAACTATCTTGGTAGTTCCTATATCTAGCCCTGCTACTATTTGTTCCATACTCGGTTATCTTTTCGTGCAAACAATTTGATTCGACAATGCAATATTAATTTCTCGGTAGTTGTACCATCCGGTATACGAAAAACCTTCTTTATACAACAACAATAATTTCTCCAACTTCTCTTTCGCGTGCGCACAAGTACCCAAAACAATACTATGGTTTCCCACGCGTGGTATCAAGACCACCTCCTGATTTTTATCAACAATCAATTGTTGGATTTGAGCATTCCAGAAAGCATTATTACTTAAAAAAACACCAAACTCCTGGAAAGAATCCCAAAACGCAACATCCTGTCTATTGGGCAGAACACCAGTTACAACTGGAACTCGGTAGTTTTTTCCGTCCTCAATTGGCAAAAATTTTCCAGTCTCCGCTAAGTAAACATTCAAACTCAATAAGCGCAAAACCGGAAGCTCCTCTTCCAAATAAATTTCATAACCACCTTCCGGATTCTTATGCACATTTACTCCTTTACACCATGGATTCCGCTTAAACTCCTCTTCCACAAAATAAGGATCACTGCAAACGCCGCATTGTTCCAACTCCTTTTTCACCTTTTGTGGTTCAAAAAACTGAAAACCAGCCTCACTTCCGCGCACTTCCCATTGAGGAACATGCTCGGGAACCGTTCCAAAGGAAAGCACCAAGCCAAGCAA
>JBLHJD010000121.1:0-7789 GCA_047618705.1 Luteibaculaceae bacterium | reverse complement strand
ATCTGAGGCTTTGGAGCTTTGCTCACCGTATTCCCGAACCATAATACGGGACAACTCCCCTACTTCCTCCATCAGGATACCCAAATTAGTTAAAGGGTCGAAATACCGAACACCTATGGTATTGATCCACTGGTCTACTTGTTCTTGCACCGAGTTTAAACTTAGCTCCTTTTCCATTATTCTTTGTTTTTGGTATCCAGCCAGATTGTTACCGGGCCTTGGTTTACAATAACCACATCCATATTGGCACCAAAGGAACCCGTTTCAACCCGGAATCCAGTACTCCTCAGCTGGTTAATAAACTGCTGATACAAAGGTTCCGCTATTTCTGGTTTAGCTGCATGGATAAAGGAAGGCCTTGTTCCCTTTTTGGTTTTGGCGTGCAGGGTAAATTGACTTACCACCCCAAAGGCGCCTTTTACATCTCGGATACTCAGGTTCATTTTTCCATCTGAATCTGTAAAAATTCGGAGCTCCGTTAGCTTCTTAACAAGCCATTCCACATCCTCAACTCCGTCATCAGCTCCTATTCCCAACAAAACCATCAGGCCATGCCCAATTTCAGGTCCCGGAACTCCTTCTATGTTAATATGTCCTTCCGATATTCGTTGTACTATAACTCGCATCCCCTTTCCTGTTAACGGTAACTACTTTCGTCGTCGTTCATTAGGGCCAAATAAGATTCGTACCGCGCCACACTTACTTCCCCCTTTTCCACAGCGGCCATCACAGCACACTTAGGTTCGTTCAGATGTTTGCAATTGTAAAACTTGCAATCCCCCAACAGGTTTTTGAATTCTGGGAAATAATGATTTAGTTCTTCTTTTCCAATCCCAGAAAGACCAAAACCTTTGATTCCAGGCGTATCAACAATGTATCCTCCCATGGCCAAGGGATGCATTTCTGCGAAGGTTGTGGTGTGTTTTCCTTTGTGGTGACTGTCTGAAATATCTCCAATTCTCAGATTTAAACCAGGTTGTAAGGAATTAGACAAAGTAGATTTCCCCGATCCACTGTGCCCGGATAAAATGGTGGTTTTACCCTGAAATAGCGGTTTCATCTTTTCTACATCCTGGGCTTCCAAAGCAGATATCTGGTGTGTTTCGTACCCAATTTCCTCGTAAATCTCCACCAAATCGGCTAACCGATCCTTCCCTTTTTCGTCGTAGAGGTCTACTTTATTAAACACAATAATGGTGGGAATTTGAAAACTCTCCGCGGAAACCAAAAATCGATCAATAAAGCCATTGGAAGTTACTGGATGCTGAACCGTAACCAATAATATAGCCTGATCCAGATTAGAAGCCAATATGTGGGAGGCTTTTGAAAGGTTTGTGCTCTTCCGAACAATACAATTAAACCGAGGATCGATACTAGATATCACGTAGGTGCCATCTTCCACCTCTTCCATATTTACCTTGTCTCCCACAGCAACGGGATTTGTAGTCCGCAAACCTTGGAGTCTAATTTTTCCTTTTAAGCGCGCATTTACTTCCTCTCCATTTTCGGGGAGAACTCTGTACCAACTTCCAGTCGATTTTAAAACCAATCCTTTTACCATCGTTCCAAAGATATAGGAACGAAAATAGATATGAGAATTCAAAAGCACATTCCCTTTCCTTATTTTAGCGGTACAAATTTGAACTATGTCCATAGAAGCGGTAGGAATTTCGAAATTATACGACGATCAAAAAGCCTTAAACGAGGTTTCTCTCTCCATAAAATCGGGTGAAATAGTCGGTTTTTTAGGGCCAAACGGTGCTGGAAAATCCACTTTCATGAAAATTCTTACTGGATTTTTAGAGCCGAGTTCTGGAGATGCGAAGGTTTGTGGTTTTGATATTAAGGATGATTCCATCGAAATTAGAAAACGAGTTGGGTACTTGCCAGAGCATAATCCCTTGTATTTGGACATGTATGTAAAGGAATACCTCGATTTTATTGGTGGCCTATATGGAATTAAAAACAGAAAAGCTCGAATTGCCGAGGTTATTGAGCTGGTAGGACTCCAAAAAGAACAGCATAAAAAACTAGGTGCTTTGTCCAAAGGGTACCGGCAACGGGCTGGCTTGGCCCACGCTATTATACATGATCCCGAAGTACTTATACTTGATGAGCCCACCACTGGACTGGATCCCAACCAGTTGGACGAAATAAGAGGATTAATTTTTAATCTAGGGAAAGAAAAAACGGTGATGTTGTCTACCCACATTATGCAAGAGGTAGAAGCAATTTGTAACCGAATTATTATCATCAATAACGGGACCATCGTGGCCAATGAAGCCGCAGGCACCATGATGAAACGCCAGGAAAAAAAGGTGGTAAACATTGAGTTTGCTAACCCATTTTTGGCCGACTTTAAAACATTATCCGGGATTGATGCCGTGGAAAAAATATCTGACACCCACTTCTTAATTGACTTTTCTGGAGATAAAGATCCGCGGGAAGCTCTTTTTCATTTTGCCGTAGAAAACAACAATCCACTGATTGGACTTTCAATGGAAAGAAGAAACTTGGAGGAAGTATTTAAAGAATTAACGTCGAAATAAGGTAAAATTGATAAATTTGTCATTCAATATTTATGTGGAAAGATTTTGGCCGCTTGCAACCACGAAAAAAATGCTAAAACGCAAACCGTAAGGGGGAGAGGTCAAAGAAAAACAAGTCAATAATATGTCATATTTTTTTACCTCTGAGTCCGTTTCTGAAGGACACCCAGACAAAATTGCGGATCAGATCTCTGATGCACTAATTGATAACTTTTTGGCTTTTGATGTAAATTCAAAAGTAGCGTGCGAAACTTTGGTTACTACCGGACAAGTTTTCTTGGCAGGAGAAGTAAAGTCGAACACGTATTTGGATGTTCAAAAAATTGCCCGCGAGGTGATTAACAAAATTGGATATACCAAAAGTGAATACATGTTCGACGGCAATAGCTGTGGTGTACTTAGCGCTATCCATGAACAATCCGCCGATATTAACCGTGGAGTTGACCGTGGTACACCAGAAGATCAAGGAGCTGGTGACCAAGGTATGATGTTTGGATATGCATCTCGGGAAACCGAAAATTTAATGCCACTGGCATTGGAGCTTTCCCACCTTATTCTGAAAGAACTGGCTCAATTGCGCCGGGAGAATAAAGAAATCACCTATTTACGTCCTGACTCCAAAGCTCAGGTTACCTTGGAATATGGTGATGACAACCAACCAAAGCGGATTGAAGCCATTGTAGTTTCTACGCAGCACGATGAGTTTGTGTTAGCTGGAAATGGCAAATCAGTGGACCAGGCTGAGGTGGAAATGTTGGATAAAATTAAGTCCGACTTGGTTAACATTTTAATGAACCGCGTTAAAGCACAATTGCCTGCTAAAATTCAGGCTTTGTTTGCAGACGATATTAAATACCACATTAACCCAACCGGAAAATTTGTAATTGGTGGTCCTCACGGGGATACTGGTTTAACAGGTCGGAAAATTATTGTGGATACTTACGGTGGTAAAGGAGCTCACGGTGGTGGTGCTTTCTCTGGAAAAGACCCAAGCAAAGTAGACCGTTCAGCAGCATATGCTACACGTCACATTGCTAAAAATGCCGTTGCCGCCGGAATTGCAGACGAAATTTTGGTTCAGGTTGCCTACGCTATTGGAGTTGCAGAGCCGATGGGTCTTTTTGTAAACACGTACGGAACAGCCAAAGTTCAATTGTCGGACGGAGAAATTGCCAACAAACTATTGTCCATCTTCGACATGCGTCCAGCGGCTATTGAATCCCGCCTTAAATTGAGAAACCCGATTTACTTAGAAACGGCTGCTTATGGTCACATGGGACGTCCATCGGAAGTAAAAACGGTGACTTTCCATTCTCCAAACGGGGAAAGCATTTCCAAAGAAGTGGAAACGTTTACTTGGGAGAAACTAGATTTTGTAGATAAGGTGAAATCCGGATTTGGGTTATAATCACCTACTATTTAGCATAAAAAAAAGAGCCCCGATAATTATCGGGGCTCTTTTTTTGTTCTGATATTTTGTCGGAATTTATTTCTTCCGGAAGAATAATTGCAATGGAACACCGTGGAAATTAAACTCATTTCTCATGATGTTTTCCAGGTACCTTTTGTACGGGTCCCGAATGTACTGTGGTAAGTTACAGAAGAAGGCAAAACAAGGGCTTCTTGTTGGTAACTGGGTTACATACTTAATTCGGATGTATTTCCCTTTATACGCTGGTGGAGGATAACGCTCAATAGCTGCTAATAGAATATCGTTCAGCTTGGATGTTTGGATTTTTCTGAATTTGTTTTCCTTCACTTCCAAGGCAACTTCCAGTGCTTTGTGGATACGTTGTTTAGAAAGGGCTGAAGTAAATACAATTGGTACATCTTTAAAAGGAGCTATTTTCTCTCTGATTTCGTCCTCAAAGTGCTTCATGGTCATGGTCTCTTTTTCTATAAGATCCCATTTGTTCACCACAATCACAAGTCCCTTTTTGTTCTTTTGAATCATGTGAAAGATATTCAGATCCTGTTTCTGAACACCATCCGTGGCATCAATCATAAGCAAACACACATCTGCCGATTCAATAGTACGTACAGAACGTAATACGGAATAAAACTCGATGTCTTCATTCACCTTAGCCCGCTTCCGGATACCAGCAGTATCAATAAGCCAAAAGTCGAAACCAAAGGCGTTATAGCGTGTGTGGATTGAATCCCGGGTTGTTCCCGAAATATCTGTTACAATGTTTCTTTCTTGGTTGGTAAACGCGTTAATCAAGGATGATTTCCCCACGTTTGGTTTTCCAACAATAGCCAGTTTAGGAACATCTCCATCATCCTCAACTGGAGCTGGAGGTAACATAGCTACCAAAGCATCCAACATATCACCTGTTCCGTTTCCGTTGGAACTAGAAATATTGTGAACTTCCCCACCCAGTCCTAAAGAATAGAACTCAGCTGACTGGTGTTGAATAGCGTGGTTATCCACTTTATTGGCCACCACCAAAATATCTTTTTTGGACTTTCGCAGAATCTCGGCTACCGATTCATCATAATCAGTAATCCCTGATTTTACATCCAACAGGAACAAAATTACATTGGCTTCTTCCACCGCCAATTTTACCTGTGCGTTAATCTGGTTTTCAAAAATGTCATCACTTCCGCTGGTGTATCCACCAGTATCAATTACAGAAAATTCCTCACCACACCACTCGGCTTTTCCATAATGGCGATCCCGAGTTACTCCACTTTCCGCATCTACGATGGCTTCTCTGGATTCCGTTAAACGGTTAAACAAAGTGCTTTTTCCTACGTTGGGACGCCCAACTATTGCTACAATTCTAGACATTGTTCTTATAAGTTATAACCGTACTTTTTAAGTTTACGGTCATCATCCCGCCAATTCTTATCCACCTTAACGTATAGCTCCAAGTAGACTTTTTTCTCCAAGAACTTTTCAATATCTTTTCGGGAATCGATACCTACGTGTTTTAATTTTATTCCGCCTTTACCAATTACAATGGCTTTTTGCGACTCGCGACTAACAATGATGTTAGCTCTAATTTTATCAATATCCTCTCCTTCTTCATAATCCTCAATCACGATCTCTACACTGTAAGGAATTTCCTTCTGGTAGCTTTTCATGATTTTTTCCCGGATAATTTCCGTTACAAAAAAGCGCGTTGGTTTATCGGTAAGGCTATCTTTTGGGAAATAAGCATCCGATTCTGGAAGTAGTTTTACGATGGTTTCCATCACCTCCTTTACATTAAACTTATGCAAAGCAGAAATAGGCATTACCTGAGCGTGTTCGAATTCTGCTTGGTAAAAGGCCATTCGTTCCTCCATGTAATCTTGGGAAGCCTCATCAATTTTGTTGAGTAATATTAAAACAGGCACCCTGGTTTGTTGCAGGTAGGCATAGATGTCCACATTTTTCACACTTACATCATTGATGTCTTGTATGTACAAAAACACGTCTGCATCCTTTAATGCCAACTCAATGTAGGACATCATTTTTTCGTGCAACTTGTACCCTGGCTTAACGATACCGGGAAGGTCGGAAAACACAACCTGATAATCCTCGCCATTTACAATACCCATCATTCTGTGACGGGTTGTTTGGGCTTTTGGGGTAATTATGGCCAAGCGCTCCCCTACCAACTCATTAATTAGTGTTGATTTCCCTGCATTGGGATTTCCTAAAATATTGATAAAACCTGCCTTGTGTGCCAACTCAAACTTTTTTTGTGAATTCAAATGCAAAGAAACGAAAAACTACTGTGTTGATGGAATAAACCTTACGGATTAGGTGAGTTTTGCTATTGTTGGATTTGTATCTGGAACAATACTGCACCAAAGCCCACCCCCATTGGCTTACTCCTCTGATTAATAGGCGTCTAATTGGATTCTATTTTGAATTATTGGTTTCAAAAAATTGCACCCTGATGTCTATATAATGCAAAAACCCATCAAAAACAGACAACTGCCTTAAATAAAACCTCTTTTTTTTTTAAAAAAATGAGCGCTTTGGAATTCATGGTTCAAAACATTTTCGAGAATAACTCAAATGACCGACCCTTTTCCATTTGACCATTTACCGTTTTTCCCATCGAATCCTACTTAATTTCTGGAATCAATAATGAATTGAGCAAGAAATGAAAAATACTTTTAAAGGAAAGCTAAAAACCAGGAAACCCACTACAAGCTAATGACAACGGGTAGTCCACAAACAAAAGGCAGATAAAAACAACCCAAATTACCCCTTGCCAGTAGGGAGAATCCCTCTCCTTTTAACAATTTATTCAATTTCATTTGCATAGAAAGTAAAAACAACTACATTTGCACCACAAACAACGCGGGATAGAGCAGTCGGTAGCTCGTTGGGCTCATAACCCAAAGGTCGGGGGTTCGAGTCCCTCTCCCGCTACCAAGCACAAAAGGCAATTACTGAAAAGTAGTTGCCTTTTTTTATGGACTCATCTTTACTCCATATCGTGGATTCTCCACTATCAATACCTTTTCTTATTCCTCTTTTATGCATTTATTATGCTTTTGTGCGGCTTTGGGACTATATACGGCTCGTCAGAAAGTAAATCTGGCTTGAGACAATTCACCTTGCTGCTGCCTTGCTGTAACCTTCCTTGCTGCAGCATGAATTATGAGCAAGACTTTTCTCGATTGCAGTAATGCCCCTCCTATATTCGTGAATTAAGGGCAACGCTTACAGTTCGAACGTTTGAGCTATAAATAGAATCGTTTTTCTAATAAACTGGGGGGGAGGAAACTGATATAGGAAGTTTAACTGAATTCCACTCGATTCAAGCGCTTCTTTTTCACGGATTTTCATTTACTCTTTAACAAATTTAAATGAGCCTGAAATATTTTCTTCTTGAACTCTGATGATATACTCTCCTGATGATAGAAACCCTATTGGGATGGATTCTCGTTCATAAAACACCCCACTTTTAACTTCTTGTCCACTCACATTAAAAATCTGATAAGTCCCCTTATTAGACCCAAGGACTCTAATTTTTTCCGTAGATGGATTAGGATAGACCGAAAAGTTAAGCTGTTTTCCTGAAATTTCGGGAAGAGCCAAGGTCATGTCAGATATAGCGATGGAAAAAAGGTTATTATAATCTACAGATGCGCTTAAAGAAGAGTGTTGTATTAACGTCACCGTATCTTTGAATATAAAGTCACCATAGCACATATGGTTAAATGTCGGGTTTGCGTAATAATCACCTACCCCGTCTTCCCTCGAAATATATCTTTGCTCAATAAACTTGGAA
>JBLHJD010000120.1:0-7898 GCA_047618705.1 Luteibaculaceae bacterium | reverse complement strand
TTAATTCTGGTTTAGGTTTCTCAAAAGTTTTGGTTTAGGAATGTCCAATTTCCAATATTGGGAATTGCCCCTTTCTTGTCGCTTAAAATTCCATGGTATCAAATTTCTTTGAATCTTCCAGAATTTCCGAGTTGTAATGGTTCAAATAAATTTGGGTGGTGGTAATATCGGAATGGCCTAAAATAGATTGCACGGCGGAAAGGGAAATTCCCGCTTTTAAGCTCAAAATTGCGTTGGTATGCCGGGCAACGTGGAAGGATATATTTTTTTGAATGTTCAGCCGTTCGGCGGCAACTTTTAAATAGTCGTTTGTTTTTTGGTTGGAGTACACAATACCGAGCACCTTATTTATTTGCTTATCGGACGGAACCACTAATGAAAGGGCAAATTTATTTAAGGGAATAAACAGAGCTGAACCCGTTTTTTGGCGGTCCATTATTACACAATTATCTTTGACCTTTTCCCAAGTCAGGGAATATATATCTGCATAAGCAAGCCCAGTAAAAACAGAAAACAAAAAAGAACGAAGGGTGGTTTTAAGTTTTCCTGGTTCGGTCGATTTAAAAAGGTCCAGGAACAAAGAAACCTCCGAATGGGTTAAATGGGGGCGGGTGGTCTTTTGCTTTTTTACCTTGTATTGGTCGTTGGGGTTAATGTTTAGAAGTCCGTGTATAACAGCCAATTTTAGGAATTTCTTCAAAAACTTATGGCTGTTTGCAATGGTGTTAACGGAATTGCCCTTTTCGGACTTCATCCAGTATTCAAAGCGTTCAATAAAATTTTTGTCGATATCTGAAAAATAGATTTGGTTTTGGAACTCGGAAATTTTAGTGATAAAGGTTTTGTAGTGGCGAATGGTCCCCGGCTGCATATCTTTTGACACATCCGGGAGTATTGTTTTAGCCCAGAGTAGAAAATCCTGTTCGGTTTTCCCGGTTTGGTTTTTGTTTTTAAAGTTATCGGGGGAAAGTTGCCCAATTTCGTTGAGTTGCTCGGCTTTTCTTTGAGCCTCAGAGAGCGTTTTTTGTAATTCCGCATTTAATGAAGCGGCGGCGGGGTCTTTTACTACAACCTGAAACTCATCATTCCAATTTTTGGGGGTGCAATAAACAGGGGTTGCAAATGCATATTGTTTTCGGCCAATCATTAAAATTAACCGGATTGCGGATTTTCCGTCTTTGCGTTTTTCCTTCCGGTGTTGAAAGTAGAGAGTAAATTTTACCACGGCTTTACTTTTTGGTATGCACTTTTATTTTTAGTTCTGCATTTTGGGGTCGTTTTTCCCTAAAATTGACTGAAAAAATGAAAAGTGGGTGTTGTTCGAAACGCCGTAAAGGGAATAAAAAAGGGGCTTCCGTGAAAACGAAAGCCCCTGCGTTATATGGGTAGTGATCCAGCTAGGATTATTTCATGATCCTTTCGCTACGGGGGGCTTTGCATAAAATCAACCCATCCCTTATGTGTCCCTATCGGTCCACTGGTCTTTTTTTTTGCCAGATAAATTCAAATCCTCCGGAGTTTGATTTCTCTGGCAAAAAAAAATCCCTCTTTCGCTATTGCGAAAAAGGGATTCTTGTTTTTGTGATCCAGCTAGGATTCGAACCTAGGACCGTCTGCTTAGAAGGCAGATGCTCTATCCAACTGAGCTACTGGACCGATTTTGGTGTAGAGAAAACCCCTAAACCGGCGGCAAATATACCAATAAAATTAATTTTACAAACGAATTAAGTGTTTTCCTTCAATCCAACCGCTTTGGCCGTTGGATATTTTAATTTCCTGCCAAGCGCCAACTATTTTAACTATCTCAACCTGAATGCCTTCGTGCAAAATAAAGGCTTTGGATGAACTGTTGTTGGGAGCGTGGAAAACATCAATTTTAGCCGAAGTAACAATGCCAAACGGGCTATTTGAGGTGATATCCAAACATTTTTTGGCTCCCATGTATCCCAATCCGGTGAGTAGGGTGCAGGATATTCCTATGCTTAATCCCCATTTTCGCAGGAATGGAGAGGAGCCCAACCAATACAACAACCACGCAATTCCCCCAAACAACCCAAAGAAAATGGTAAGGTAAGTCCAAGTCGCATTTCCAACACTAACCACCGCTTCCTGGAAAGAGGAGCGAATTCCGGTGTAGGGGCTGTCCTCAATAACATCTATAAGCTTGGCTTTCAGTATTTTATTGTTAAATGCAGCGTCGGAGTGGGACGGATCGAGAAGTAAACACTTCTCATAACACCACCGGGCAAAGCCAAGCTGATTGAGTTTGTAATGGGCGTTCCCCAAATTATACCACACATCAGCGGTGCGGGATTCTTCTGGAATGGTTTTCCATTGTTCCGCCGCTTCTGCAAATGCACTGGCTTCAAAATGTTGGATTCCTTGTTCCCACGGAGTGTTCTGCGCAAATCCTCCAAAACCGAGCGCGACGCCTAAAGCTATTAGAATTAATCGTTTCATTTTTTCGCGTTTTGAATTAAGGATTTCATAACCTCTTGTGCCTTGGTATACGTCAATTCCCTATCTGCACTGCTCACGGAAGCAAAACGGGCCATTTCGCATTGATCCAAAATTCCCATCATTTGATCTTGAAGGGCAGAATCGATGTTCTTGGCAGCGAGGGTAGTCTTTATGGTCTTTTTATTAATATCCCCTTTTTGCATGCCGTAAAAGCCAACAAAGAAGGATTCGAAGGCCTCTTGGATTTTCTGAAAGAAATCATCGCCCTGCTGGTCCAAACTAGCTTTGGCTGCACCCAAATGTTTTTTTATCAGCTTGTGACTTTTGTCCTTTAACACCAGTTGGGTGTCCGAGAAGTACGCCGTTCGTTTTTTCCGAATTCCCAGGCCGATAAAAAAGCAAAGGAATGGAACTCCGGCAGCAAAACTGAATAACCAATGGGCAGCATTAAACGCGCGTTTACGCTTCTGGAATGGCCCTTGTGCAATGTATTTAATATCCTGAGACAAAAGCTCAACAGCCTGTTTGTCCACCAGTCCAGAACCGGAGGTGGAATAAGCCTTATTGGTGTTATCTCCTTTGATATGGATGGTTGGGAACTTCACATTTTTGGTGAGGTACCTTTTAGATCGAGGACTAAAAAAGGAAAAGGAGTGCGGGGGAATTTCGTAGCTTCCAGCAAAACGCGGAATTAACAAATATTCATATTCCACGTAGCCCGTCGTTTTTCCATTTTTAGTAGCGTACCTTTTGCTGGTCTTGGGTTCGTACGATTCAAAATCAATGGGCACATTTAATGCTGGTGCCGAAACCAAATCTAGATTTCCGGTTCCACTAATTTTTATCTTTAAAGTAATGGGACTGTTTACGGCGGCACTATCCTCCGGACTTATGCTAGCCTGTATTCCATACTCTCCAGTACTTCCATTAAAACTGGCAGGAGCATTGTTGGGTAAACGCTTTATGTTCAGTTTAATGCGGTTGGACACCAAATCGAAGGCGGTTCCCTGATTAAAAAAGCTGCGGTTAATAAATACCCGCAACTTCATCGGATCAATTTTAATTTCTCCCGATTTTTGAGGGTAAATAACCTGGCGGTCAAGCAGCACCGATTTATAACTATTCCCGTTGATGGTAGTCAGGTTTGGGTCCCAACTTACCTTTTCCGGTTTATCGGATTTCACCCAAAATCCATTCCATTTGGGGTATTCGGCGTCCCCTAATTCCAAACTTTGGTAGCGGGAGTAGAGGACGTATTTTACCACAATTCCTTCCCCAACATACGCACTGCGTTTGTCTACTTCGGCCTGAATAATTAGGTTATCCGAGGAGCTGATATTCTTTTTGGTGTTGTTTTGTTGCGGTGCACTCTTGTTTGCAGTGGCAGCCGCTTGCCCTTTGTTTACTTGGATCCTTAAAGGAGCTGTTTTTAAGGTTCCTTTTTTGGTAACGGCAGTAGCAGGAGGGATGGTGAAAGTTCCAGCTCTGTTGGCAACTACCGTATAGGATATTGAAACCGATTTGGACGATTTCCCATTCACATAACTGAAGTTGGAACTTTTGCTGGGTCCAAAAACAACCTGAAAGTCCGTCATCGGAGGAGGGGTTATTTCCCCTTCGGCATTGCTTAACTCAAATGTAATTTTAAACCGATCTCCAGTGTTTACTGGATTCTGGTTTACGTAGGCCTTAAAATCCCCATTTTGGGTCCAACCCATCACAGAGCTTAATGCCATAAAAGCGAATAAAACAGCTCTTCTCATCTTACCAATCCTTTTCAATAGTCACTTTTACTGCCTTCATTCTAGCCTTTTGCATTTTTTCCTGAGCCTTTTTTTCTTCTTCTTGCATGGCTTGTAGCATTTGCTCGGCCTGCTGCTCATTTGGATTCTGCGGCTGTTGTTGTTCTTCCTCTTCCTCTTTTTTCTCTTCGTCCTCTTTCCCTTGGTCTTCCTTGTTTTCTTGCTCCTCGTCTTTACCTTCGCCTTCTTCTTGTTCCTTTTTCTCTTGCTCCTCCTGGTTTTCCTGGTCTTTTTTGTCCTGATCCTCTTTGTTCTCTTGTTGCTGTTTTTCCTGCTCAGGCTGCTGCTGTTTCATGTGCATTGCCTTCATCAAGTTATACCTCGATTCGTTGGATGCAGGGTTGGAGCGCAAGGCGTTTTTATACGCTGCAATGGCTTTATCTAATTCGCCTTTTTGCATTAATGCATTTCCCAAATTGTGCTGAATTCGCGCATTTTCTACCTCGTCCTTGGAGGAAAGGGATTCGTACACAGCAATGGCATCATCCATTTTTTCACCACGCAACATGGCATTTCCTTTGTTAAACGCAGCTTTGTTAGTTCGGTCCAATAGCTCCGCCTCAGTGTACTTAAATTGGGCTTTTTCAAACTCCCCATCTTTGTACAAAGCATTCCCCTCCCGCAAAATTTCCTTCTCCATTTGACCCATGGATAATTGGGGGACAATTATTAAGCCTAAAAAGCCTACGCTTTTCCAAAAAAGTTCAATCGCTCTAACCATACTTGGTATTTTTCGGTGACCAATAATTCCATTAATATTAGCAAAATCCCAGGCAATAAAAACCATTGGAATCGATCTTCAAAATCGGTGTAAACTACGCTGCTCAACTCTGCTTTTTGCATTCCGTCTATGGCATCAATTACCCCGTTTACCTGAATAGATCCAGTTTGTATTAGGGTTGTCGTTCCTCCGGTGATTTCCGCTATTTCGGACAAAGCAGCAACATTGGTTTTAGATACAACGGTATTTCCGCCCTTATCTTTCTTAAAACCTACTTTTCTTCCGTTGCGGTAATCAGGAATGGGGCTTCCTTTCTCCGATCCCAAACCAACGGCGTGGATAATTACCCCTTGTTCTGCCGCCCGCTCCGCTGCAACAGTGGCATCATCTTCATGGTTTTCACCATCCGTAATTAGTATAATAGCTTTGTTGGCAGGGTGTTCAAAGTCGAAACAGCGCAGGCTTAAATTAATGGCATTTCCCATGGCTGTTCCTTGGGTAGAAATAAGATCGGTGTTAATTCCTTGCAAGTACATACTTAAGGCCGAATGGTCCGATGTAAGGGGCATTTGGATATAACTTTGACCAGCAAAGACCACCAAACCTATCCGGTCTCCGTGCAATCCGTCAATAATTTTTTCTACAGCCCGTTTGGCACCACTTAAGCGATTAGGCACCACATCCTCGGCCAACATGGAGTTGGAGACATCAATGGCAAAAACCAGATCTATCCCTTCGGATTTCCCCTCCGCACTTTTAGAACCAATTTTTGGATTGCTTGCCGCTATGCATAACAAAAACATAGCTGTCCGCCAAAAGGAAAACTTAACAAATGTTTTGGTACTGGAAATAGGGTCGATGAAATAACCCAGCAATTTGGGGTCACCAAACTCGGCAATACGTTTGTTTTTTCGGGCCAGGCTGATGGCAAAAAAGAGGGAGAAAAGGACTCCACCCAAGGCCCCAAATACAAGCCAAGGCACATCAAAGCGAACCCCATTTAGCTTAAACTCCACCAAATACCAGCCGATCCCAAATAGGGCCATCAAGAAAATTTCCAATCCGAAAATGAGCCCAATAATCTTACTGATTTTATATTGTAATACTCTGATTTTCATTAAGGTATGTTTTGAAGGACCGCCGTTTTTAATAAGCGTTCCGATAACAATAGCAGCAAACCAATTAGGCAAAACCAAAAGAACTCCTCGTTCATTTGACTGAATTCGGTCACTTCTATTTTGGTTTTTTCCAAGCGGTCTATTTCCTCGTAAATTTTACTCAACTTTTGTTCCGAAGTAGCACGGTAGTACTTACCACCAGTGGCGTAGGCAATCTTCTGAAGGGTTAGTTCATCAATTTCAACGTCCACCATGTCGTATTTGTACTTCCCGTTGGGGTAAATAGCCACGGGGCTTAGCGCTTTTCCTTTGGTTCCAACGCCAATAGTGTACACCTTTATCCCCATCGTTTTGGCAATGTCTGCCGCTGTCATGGGTTCTATCATACCGCGGTTGTTAACCCCATCGGTGAGCAATATCATCACCTTGCTTTTTGCCTCCGATTCTTTTAAACGGTTGATACCAGTAGCCAATCCCATTCCAATGGCGGTACCGCCATCCAAAATCCCCGTTTCAATTTGAGATAATTGGGTTTTTACAATTTCATGATCGGTTGTTAAGGGGCATTGGGTAAAACTTTCCCCTTCGTATACCACCAAACCTATCCGGTCATTTTTACGTCCGTCAATAAACTCACTTGCTACTTTTTTGGAGCTTTCGAGCCGGTCGGGTTTAAAATCTTGCGCCAACATGGAAGCACTTACATCCATAGCCAACACAATGTCTATTCCTTCTGTTTCTACATTATTCCAACTCAATCTGCTTTGTGGTCGAGCCATGGCAATAATGAGTAAACCAAGACCTACCAATTGTAAAACAAAGCGGAAATGGCGGATATATTCGTAAATATCGCGCTTGACAATATTTTTCAGAATAAAATTACCCGTGTAGCTGATTTCGCTTTGGAAAGCACCGTTTTTGCTTACATACCAAGCCGAATACGCTGGAATAACCAGCAAAAGCCAGAAAAAACCAGGGTGTTTAAACTCGTATATGTAGGCGCCAAATCTCCAACAGGTAAAAACCAACAAGTTTACGACCAGTGCAAAAGATATATTGGCGATTTTATTCTTGTTCATTTTGTTGTTTCTCTTTTATCTCATCCAACACGGCCTGGTAATCCACGACCAACTTTATGGATTCTTTTAAATCTTCCGAAGCCATTTCCCCAGGTGCATCGGCCCGAGCATACTTAATGAGGTCTCCACGTTCCAATAAAGCAATTAATGTATTCCGTTTCCCCAAATCCAATTTCGAATTCATGGCCCAGGCTTTTATTTCCGTGAGGCCCCATTCCAAAATAGGTTCATTCTCCGTTTTGGATAAATAATCCCGGATGGCATAACTCACTTCAGAGTAAAACTCCTTGAGTTCGGCTTTGTTTTGTACCGTCCGTTGTTTTAAGGTTTCTAATCGCTCTAAGGCCTCCTCAAAAGGGTCGATAATCACTTCCTGCTGCACTTCTAAATTGTGTTTGTTGCGCCTTATACGCAAAACCAAGAACATTCCCAGAATCCCAATAACAAACAAGACCAAAATCCACCAATATTTAGAGAGATACTCGTCCCACGTAATAGGCAATTCATAAATCTCAAAAATGTCTATCAGGGCATTCGCCGTATCCGTAGGAAAAGGGACTACCGTAATAAACAAAGCAGGGAATCCCTTGGCTGTGTCCAGTAATAATCCACCCAAGGTATCAAAGGAGGTTAACTGCCACTCCTTCACCAATTTTTTTCCAGTAGGTCCAGTAATGGTGTCCAGTTCCTTGCTTTTAATCACCTCAAAAGGATCCTG
>JBLHJD010000119.1:0-7920 GCA_047618705.1 Luteibaculaceae bacterium | reverse complement strand
GAATTCATTGGACATCCAAAGTATCCCCTCTCCCAAACTGTGGTTATCTACCTCCGGGAAATCGAGCATACGGGCCTTTCTGCATCAACGCCTTCGCTGGATAAATAAACCACGAGCTCGCCAATTTCCCGGCAGTTGGGTATTTGGAACTTTTACACTTGCCTGGTATTGGATTTTTCTGGGTGTTGCATTTATCACAAGTCCCCTTCTTGGATGTTTCTTTTTCCTGCTTAAAACGGGGATCGACTTTTGGGTATTCTCTAGAAACGCCCCAACCCAGAAAAAAATAAAAGCCTCGAGCATTCTTTTCTTCGAAGTGTGCTATCCCGTATATTTGGCCAGCTTGCTCATGATGCACATTAGCACTAAAAAAAGGAAATGGTAAAACAGATTTGGCAATTTTGGGATGCACGCATCGCTCTCATTTTAATTGGGACCGCCATACTCATTGCTTTTTTGGGAGCCAATATCCGCCCAGACCAAACGTACATGGCCAATGACCAGCGCGTGGAGTTTCAACTTCTCCAACCCGGATCACAAGTAGAATCGTACCAAAGTGGTATTGAAAAGTCCTCCTTTTGGTCCAAAATTGGCTTTGGTAATCCGGAAGTGCTGTTTGTGAACCGAACAGATCAACTACAAAACGAAACTTTTTGGCTAGGAACTGACCGGTATGGCCGGGATTTATTGTCGCGCCTCATGGGTGGAACTTATATTTCGCTTATGGTAGGTGGAATTAGTTTGGTTATTTCCTTATCCCTTGGGATTTTCCTCGGATTATGTGCCGGTTACTTTGGGGGATTTATTGATAAGATAATCCTGTGGTTTATTCAAGTTGTTTGGTCCATTCCCACCTTATTAATGGTAATGGCAATCACTTTTGTGCTTGGAAAAGGATTAAACCAAGTTTTCTTGGCCGTTGGATTAACCATGTGGGTAGAAGTTGCCCGGGTTATTCGGGGAGAAACCCTCCGAGTAAAACAGGAACAATATGTCCTCGCTGCGCAAACATTGGGATTTCCCTGGTACTACATATTATTCAAGGAAATTCTGCCCAATGTACTTCCACCGGTTATTGTAATTGCATCTGCCAACTTCTCAACAGCGATATTGCTTGAATCTGGATTGAGTTTTTTGGGAATAGGTGCACAAATTCCAACACCATCGTGGGGAGGAATTATACGGGATCATCTGTTCTATTTAACTAGTCCCAATTTTTATGCTCCGCTTTTACCTGGTTTAGCCATTGCCCTTTTGGTGTGGTGTTTTATGACCTTGGGTAATCGGATTAAGCAGGTAATATAAAAAAAGGCCAGAACCGGAGTCCTGACCTTTTGTCTTGTATTCTTTCTTCTTTTATTTATTTCTTGATAATTTTGACTGCCCTTGTCCCTTCTGATTTAAAAATGTAAATCCCAGGAGGCACATTGTGAAGGTCAATTTCCACAGAATTGCCCAAGGTATTTCCACCACGTAAAACACGGCCCTGAAGATCAACTAAACTGTATTTGTTAATGTACTTGTTGGTTTTGTTAACCACTCTCACCAATCCAAAATTCGGGTTTGGAACCACAATAAGTTCGTCAGCCAATGGCATCATTTTTTCAACTACGCCAACCGAACCTCCTGCATTTAAATCACCTATGGTATGCATGGCCGTATTTGTAATAATAGGTGGGTTGTGATCAAAGTAGATACCAACTCTGTTGGTGATTTTTGTCTCTAAGGCCAAATCTTTGTGTTGTTTAACCTTAAAACTAAAGTATCCGTTACTTTTCTCTTCATTGGAGGCGCTATCCAGCAAATTAATGTTGGAGAAAGTCCATTCCAGAACTCGTCCTGCCAAAGGCCGGTATGAGTATTCGTGGCTTGCGCCTAAAGGCATTACAGAGAAGAAATCTAAATCGCTATCCAAGGTATCCCGAACCACCACCACATAAGCAGTATCGTTTCCGGTATTTTGAAAATTCACCACATAGGTTAAATCCTGATTTTGTTCAATGATGTTTTCGTTTCCAAGGCCCATAGGGAACCCCGTTTTATCATTTGGATCGTAACTATTTCGTACAACCGAACAATGAATATCCTTGTAATCTTCTTTGTCGTCATCCGCATGGCGCATTCTTTTTCCACTTTCCCACTTCGACTGATCCGATCCACATGCTTCAATGAAAGTCATGGGATGGGAATTTCCTGGATGCATGGGGTGCTGGTCTGCGTTCAACACCATTCCTTCTCCTTGGCTTGCAACGGTAAGAAAATAACTCATTTGAGCATCCAATTGAACGGAGTCCGATAAGTAATGGTTCTCATTTAAGAACACATTAAACTCACTGGGGCATTCCATATTACCTTGGCCAACATTTCTGATCTCAAAAACTACACTATCTCCCACACAAGTGGAATAAACGGCCAGGGAAGAATTATCCCAATCACCAGAACACAAATCATTTTCATGGGTTTTATCTCTCGAGATTATACAACTCTCCAAATCTAAAATTTCCGCCTCAAAACACAATGATATTCCCATAGGAGCGTTGCAATCTATCGTTCCAAAGAAATCAAACACTTTACCTTCTCCGATATTAATACCATTCAATTCAAAAAGGTATTCGTTCGGATTAGTGGTCGAATAGTTCACCGTAGCGGAATCCAAAAGAAAATATTCGGAAAAACGCAATCGGACTTGCCCCCCTGTAAAAGGAGCTCCAGAGTATGAAAGTTGAGAAACGTTGACCCTAACACTAGATTTATCGCATGATCTGGCTCGCACATTTTTTATTCCAATAATAGGTTTTGGGCAAGCAATTAATTCGGCAACATAAAATTTCGGTGTGGTTCCCTGAATTTTATTTCCTTGAACGGCGAAATTTATTTCATACCCGCAGTTCGCAACAAATGGGTTATTGACTGTATCGAGTGTGGCCGTGTAATTGCCATCTGGAAGATCGAGAAGCCAAACAACACCTGCGCTGTTGGTTACTCCTTGAATTGAACCTGGTTCGATTTGAACTCCGATTCCTTCAACACCTATACCAGCATCACAATTTCCTTGATTATCCTGAAGAACCCCAACAAAAGGAGGTGTGCAAATGGAATCTTGACTGTTGTAAACCAATGGGGACAAAAGGGTATCTGGACTAGTTGCAGACCACAAAACACCTGAGCTATCCAAAGCAAAAATGGTTTGGAAGGAAGCTCCCACGGAAATCCAATTATTCATCAACACCGTTCCTTGATCCGTTTTTGAATATACCCTTCTAGTAGGAAGGCCATTATGGTCTCCTCTCCAAGCCATGCCATTTCCGTCCAAAGCAACCAACCCATCGGTGCTCCAATTTTCCGACTTAATCTCGACAAAATCTAACCAATTTCCTCCTGGAATACCTTGTGTTTCATATTGCTCCGTGTTCATGTTATAATTCACTTTGAACATAGTTCCATCCGCCTGCCGAACAAAAATACTGTTCGCAGCGGAGTGGATGTCCACGGCGTTGGTGATTCCTAACACTTGGGATGGCAGACTGTCCCTACTTCCTGCCCAAAAAGTGCCGTTTTCCTTAATACTATATAAATGATTAAAATTATTAAGGACTTTTTTCCAATCTGAATCACTTCCCATTTGTGTTGGAGTTGCAGGACCTGAACCCCAATGATGCAAAGTTCCATTGGCCTGAATTCCAGTAACCCACCACATATGTATGTGAACTTGTTTCCATTTCTGGCTCCCAATCTGGGTTGGATTTGGAACAGGGTTGGAATGGCCTAATCCGCAAACCCATTCACTATTTCCGCCCCATGTCCACAAGGAACTGTCCTTTTTTATTCCGAAACTAGCTCCATAATTGGTCGGTCCTTGATAGATGGATTCCCAATCTCCAGAAAAATCAAACAATCCCGCTTCGACGACCCCGGTTCCAGAATAATCGGGATGGAGCTTCCAAATACTTCCTTGGTCATCCAAACTGTATTGGGTGTTACTTGTATCACACGAAACGGCCAATTCCTGGAAGCATTGCGCATTCGAAAACAAAGGGAGTAGTAAAATTAAAATTACGCTAATGGAATTTTTCATGGTTAATAGGTTTAATTCAACACTTAAACGAATCACAATATCCATGGTTGCTTTTATCCAGGCTAATTCCCTAAGCGATTATCAATACCCCTGTATACACAAGCACTCCAAAACCAAAAATTAATAGCGTGTATGGCAGAATGTCTTTTGCTTTTAAACCAGTGATTCCCAAGAGCGGTAAAGCCCAAAACGGTTGTAACATATTGGTTAACTGATCGCCATAAGCCAACGCCATTACCCCTTTTTCTAAAGGAATTCCAAAATCGGTACAGGCTTGAATAATAATTGGGCCTTGAACCAACCATTGACCGCCCCCAGATGGAACAAACAGGTTGACCAATCCGGCCGAGAAAAAAGTATAAATAGGGAACGTGTATGGACTCGATATTTGCACAAAAAAGTCCGCGATTTGTTGTACCAATCCAGCATCTTTCATAATGCCCATTATCCCAAAATACAACGGGAATTGGAGGAGTATTCCTACGCTTCCCTGGATTGCTTCTGTTGTCCCAGTTAAAAAGGAATTCAAGTTTTTATGAAAAAAGAGGGCAAATCCGAGCAGGAAGGTATTAATGAGATTGGGGTTTATTGCGCTTAACCCAAGCCCATCCTTCAACAACAAAAATGCAGCTACGGCAAAAAACAAGATTCCTAGGCATTTGGAAAACCATGCGCTTACATCCCATTTCTCCAATCCTTCGGGCACGTCCAATTCCATACTGGAATTTTCAGCCTCTCCTTGGAAATTGAGGGCAGGCACTTCGTTGATACAATAACGCGAAAGGAAACGCAAAAGCAGAGGGAGCGCAACAAGAATAAATAATGAACACAGCAGATTCGGCAGCGAAAACAAGGTGTTTGCAATAGAAATAGAACTGGGTAAGCCAGCTACGTTAAGCCCTGATAACAGGTGTATTAAGTGGCCTTCTTCAGCCACTTTTAATGGAGCAGACCCAGAAAGACCTCCATGCCAGAACATCATTCCGGAATAGGCTGCAGCGCCTATTAATGGGTAATTTAATTTGGAATTCCTCGCCTTAAATTGATTCCCAATTTTTCGGGCCAGTACTGCGGCAACGACCAACCCTAAGCCCCAATTGAGCCAGCAAAAAACCAGGGAAACGAGGCAGACCCAATACACACTTGTTGGGGTATCTACACACCGGTTTGTTAATTTGTCGAGAAGGGCATCGATGGGTTTCGACAAGGCCAATACATGCCCAAGGACCAGCATCAACATCATCTGCACCAAAAACACCAACCCACCTTTGTTCCACAATCCTTGGTACCACGACTGCGCCAAATCAGGGATACTCAATTCAGACTTCCCAAAAAGCAAAGCCATGCCAGCAACAAAAACGGAGAGGAGAATAGCGATTACAAAAGGGCTCGGGAAAAATCGCTTAAAAAAACGACTGTAGGATTGAATAAAAGGCATGGAAAGTTGGTTTTAAAAGCAGGTGAAATTGACAGAATCAGGATAAAACCCCGAGGTTAAAGCCACCTTTTTCGTTTGAAAAAAAACAACATAACAATAATCAAAACCACCATCACAACCCAAACCGCATGGTACCCATACTCCCAATGTAGCTCCGGCATATTATCGAAATTCATTCCGTAAATCCCGGCAACAAAGGTTAGTGGAATAAAAATGGTAGCAATAATGGTAAGGACCTGCATCACCTGGTTCATCTGATTACTTACCCCGTTTAAGTAGAGGTCCATTACTGCCGAAATGGCTTCCCTTTGGGTCTCAATAGAATCCAGAACATGCATAATATGGTCGTATACATCTTGCAAAAACCGGAGGGTATCAGCGTGGAACAATTCGTTGCTGTCTTTAATAAGGACGCCTATAGCTTCCCGCAAGGGACTCACTGCTTTTTTAAAAACAAGGAGGTCTTTTTTGATCCGCTGAATTTCAAGCAATTTATCTCTGTCAGGCTTTAGATATACAACATCCTCCAGTTCTTCAATTATAGTTCCAAAATGATCGTTTACAAAAAAGTAATTATCTACTACTGTATCCAGTAAACGGTACAATAAGTAATCCGTATCTCTTTTCCGAATTAGGCCTACATCCTCTTCCAAGCGACTCCGAATACTCCCAAAAATATCGCCTTCTTGTTCTTGAAAACTGAGTAACCAACCTTCCCCTAGCACAAAACTCACCTGTTCAGATACCACTCTGCGCTGATCCCCATCAATACCGAACATTTTTAGGGTCACAAAGTAATTCCCATCCACTTCTTCTGCCTTGGGTCTGTGTTTGGTATTAAGAATGTCTTCTTGGAGCAAAGGGTGTAATCCAAAATGCCGCCCTAAATCCGCAATCACCTCGGTGTTGTGCAAACCATCTAGGTTGATCCAACTTACCGAATCCTTCTCCTTGTAATCAAAAGTATCCTTGGTTTCCTGACAAACCTGAGCCTCAAAGTTGGACTCGTTGTAGTCTATAACAGTTAGTTTCTCCTGACCATCCATGCGCTTCCCTAAGTGTATAAGCGTACCTGGTGGCAAACCAACCTTTTGGGAATAGGAACTATTTTTTTGCATTTTCAGGGTTTATTAATTGCTCTGGTTTTCCATTTTTAAAAACCAAAGTACGATGTGGATATGGAATTTCAATATCTTCTTTATCAAAACGAATCTTCAATTGGCGGTAAATGTCGCTGTGCATTTGTGGTGCAAAATACGGATCTTTGGTCCACACATAAGCTCGCAAATCAACACTACTGTCCCCAAAAGCTATGACCCGTACAATTACCTTGGGGTAGCCATGATCCAACTCATCTTGGGTTCGGGCGTCTAGACTTAAAGGATGCCTTTCCGAAACTTCTTGAATAATTTTCAAGGCTTTTTCCAAATCACTGTCGTAGCTAATCCCAACCGAAATCCACCGACATATCCGCGCATCTTCAATGCTATCGTTAATAATGGTTTCGGAACTTATGACGGAATTAGGAATAATAATTCGTTTGTTTTCGAAGTTATTTATGACCGTGTGCCGGAGCGTAATATCCTCAACGGCACCGTAGTGAATTTCGCCCACTTTAATTAAATCCCCCACCCGAAAAGGCCTGAAAATGACAATAAAAACACCGCTCACAATATTGGAAAAGGCCTGTTGTGCCGCAAACCCTAGAATGGCTAACAAAACCCCCGCACCGGCGAACAAAGTTATGGCCAAAGCCCGCAATTTAGGAATCAAGGACACCACCGCAGCAAAAGCGAATACCCAAACAATCATGGAGACCGCATTCTTAAAAAACTTGTACCGGGTTGGGTCTACCTTAATTTTTTCGGACCCCGTGACAAAGGATTTGGAAATCAGCCACCTCAATGCTTTCGAAAGGACAAATGCCCCAATTACAATAACCCCAATGAGGATATAGGTTTTTAGTCGTGGGTCGATGTTGTAAATAAAATCTAGCATTCTTTTTATCCGGCTTTTTACCGTTCAATGAAGGTAAAACTATTCGGGAGGAACTAAAAAAAAAGGCAAAAAAAACCATTTCCTTTTTCCCGGATCCAGCTCAGGATGAAATCCAGTTTTCAGGACAGGAACAGCCAATCACAAATGGAGCTGTCTGCGACCAGAATGGATGATTAGTAATGCTAATAGAAAATCAGGGCAGATTAAACATTCGTTACTTGCCCAGTGGTTTGCACCCTTTTGTTGGTACGCAAAATGATCGTCCCATCCAGGGGTAATTCACAAAAAAATAGGCAAAAAAAATCCCGATAATTGCTTATCGGGATTTTCTTCTTAATTCGTTTAATTAGAATGGAAGATCTTCTGCATCTCCATCAGCAGTCGCTTCCGTCTTCACGTCCCAAGGAAC
>JBLHJD010000118.1:0-8014 GCA_047618705.1 Luteibaculaceae bacterium | reverse complement strand
TGTTGTGAGTTTTGATGCCATGAACTTAGTTTGGTATAGTTCTTGTTTTAAATCTTTCGGAGGTAAAATTAATTAATTACCCCGTTATTCGTAACTTCAAAAGAAAGAGCTTTATGAAACATGTGATTTTTATATTTCTATCGCTCGGTTTTTGTTCCTGTATCATGCAAAAACAGAGCATCGGACTGGAAGATGAGATTTACCTTTCTTCCAATGAAATTAGGACCGAGGAAGCTCAGCGTGCCATAAATGTAGCACTCGCTGCCAAAGATAACCAAGAACAAGTGGTGGAATACACCTCATATTCCTCTCGAATTAGGCGTTTCCACAACCCATATTACACAGGTAGTTATTGGGATCCATTTGTTTGCCCACAAACCCGGATGAGTTTTGGGTACTCCAATTTTGGTTGGAATGGCGGCTTTTCTTCAGGGTATGGATATTACGACCCTTGGTTTTCACCTTACTATGGCTACGACCCATATTGGGGATATAGATCATACTATGGTTCTCGATACAACAACTGGGGCTACTTCGATTCGTATGGATATAATGGTCGATCACAAAACAGACCTAACAGTCCTCGTGGAAACTTCAACCGTGGAAACTACCGACCAAACTCTTCTGGCTACAGATCGCGTTCTACTAATTACCGATCCACTACCCCAAATCCGGCTTACAGAAATAACTCAACGCAACCTGGAAAACCTAGCACACCTACAAGAACATATAACAGCCAGGACCAAATAAATGGTGTGAATAAGCCGAGCAATGGAGGGAAACCAGTAATAAACCGTGGAACTAGGACTCCTGAGTCGCGGCCCAATAATTACAACCAAACGCGCGACAATATTCGTAGGAACACACCCAACAGCAATCCCATAACAAAGCCAAGGAGTGGTGGTAACCCCGTAATTAACGGAGGGAATACTCCAAGAACAAATCCGGGGAAAACTAGACCTACCTATAATTCTCAGCCCAAACGACCACAACAGAACAACACAAAACCTAGGCGTAACAGTTCGATGAGAGATGGCAGTCCTCGTTCTTCGGGAAGCCGTGGCCGTTCCAACTCAAGCTACAGCGCACCAAGACGGTCAGCACCTAGTGGGGGTAATTCCACTAGAAGCTCTGGGAGATCACGTTCGAACCACAGTAGAAGACCAAGATAATTATGAAAAACACCTACAATCACCTTTTGGCTCTTGTTCTAATCACAGGATGCTTTTCATTACAGGCCCAAACAAGTGCAGATGCCCTGCGGTTTAGTCAATATTCACCCCAAGGATCAGCCCGGTTCCAATCCTTAGCTGGAGCCTTTGGGTCATTAGGCGGGGAACCCTCAGGGATTCATTTAAATCCGGGGACTCTAGGCGAATTCCGAAGCAATCACTTTAGTTTTTCCTTAGGATCTGCCAGCACCACTACAAACACTAAATTTTTCGACAACGTGGCCCCTGAAACCAACTCCCTTGGTCTTACCATCGGAAACTTTGGTTTTATCTTTAGTTCACCCATTACTCAGTCCGATTGGAAATATTTTTCATTTGGAATTACGTACAATCGGATGCTCGATTTCCGATCACAATACAGCATTGAAGGGAATACCCCCATTAACAGCGTTCATGATTTCGCGAATAGCGCGTTAGGTCTAACACCAGACCAACTGAATGAATATGATCCGTTGTATTCCGATTTAGCTTTTGCTACAGAAGTAATTGTTTCCGACCCGAATGATCCGAGCAAAACATCATATGTAGCCAATGATTTTTCGGAAGATGCCGTGCATTACAGCGACGTCCAATCCAGAGGAAGACTATCAGAAACTGGTTTTTCGGGTGGGGCCAACTACAAAAACAAGTGGTTTTTAGGGGCTGAAATCGGAATTCCGACCATCGCTTACCGAGTAAAAACCGGTTTTGAGGAGTTTTCTACCGATTCAACAACCCAACTAGAATCGTATAGTTTCAGTAACGAAACACGCGTAAATGGCTCCGGTTTTAATTTTAAAATTGGTGCTGTGTATAAGGTTAATCAGAAAGTTAGGGTTGGACTTGCCCTCCACTCCCCGAGTTACTTTACCTTAAGAGAACGGTCTTTTTCTGACATGCAATCCGTGTTTAGGGACAGAATAATTACAGCTGGTAGTGAAGAGTTTAGCTACAATTATCAACTTACAACACCTGGAAAACTCGTCGCATCGGGTAGTTTGGTGATTGGTAAAGCTGGTTTTGTTTCTTTAAACTATGTCACCTACAACCCAAGTTTGGCTCGCTTTAGAAATACCGATTTTTTTGAATCCGATTTCCACAAGGCCACCAATGAGGAGATAAGAACCGTTCACAAAAGTGTCCACAATCTAGCTGTGGGAGTAGAATACAGAGTCAGTTACTTGAGCTTCAGAGGTGGATGGGGACTGCAAACCAACCCCTATAAATCCGAATTTATTGACAATGAAAAGCCGACTCAGTTCATTTCTGGTGGCTTAGGAATTAAAAACGGAAATTACTACCTGGACTTTGGATTTAGCTCTCAATCCTTGGTCCAAGATTATTATATCAGTTCATATGTTCCGGAGCCAGCGTCAGTAGCTGAAAGAAAAAGCACTTTCCAATTCACGCTTGGATACCGGTTCAAGTAATTAAAAAAAACTCCCATAAAAAAAGCCCCTTGGAAAATTCCAAGGGGCTTTTTTATATATCATTAAAACACTTACTCTTCCGTTTCTTCTACTTTAACGTCAAAGTCAACTAGGATACGTCCGCAGTTTTCACAAACGATAACTTTCCTGTGACTTTTAATATCCATCTGACGCTGAGGTGGAATTTTACTAAAACATCCACCACAAGAATCACGTTCAACATTTACAACTCCCAAACCATTCCGCGCATTATCGCGAATACGTTGGTAAGCAGAAAGCAAACGGTCATCAATTTTACCTTTAGCGGTGTCAGACTTTTTAGTGAACGATTTTTCATCCTTCTCATTCTCGCTAACGATTTCGTCCAACTCTTTCTTCTTCGTATCCAAATCAATTCTACGTCCTTCCAAGTTGGATTTAGCCGTATCAACCAATTCTTTCTTCGAAGCAATTTGAGCCTTAAATTCTTTGATTCGCTTATCGCACAATTTAATCTCCAACTCCTGGAATTCGATTTCTTTCGTTAAAGAATCGTACTCACGGTTGTTCCGAACATTATTTTGCTGCTCCTTATATTTAAGGATATGCGCTTCAGACTCCTGAACTCCAACTTTCTTAGACGTAATTTCACCATCAAGATCTTTTACTTCTTCATCCAGCTTCGCAATTCTGGTTTCCAATCCTTCGATTTCGTCCTCTAAATCGCGCACCTCCAAAGGCAATTCCCCTTGGATAATTTGGATGCGATCTATTTGGCTGTCAATTTTCTGAAGTTGATAAAGCGCACTGAGTTTCTCCTCTACGCTCATTGTTTCTTTTTTGACTGCTTTTGCCATGAATCTTATAAATAATGTACCGGGTTGGTATTAGACTTTGTTAAACAAGTTGCAAAAGTAGGCAAATTTTCATAAAGGTAATCCCTAATTAGTTGCATTGTAAATTTCTCGCTCTCATAATGCCCTATATCCGCAATAACAATGCGGCCTTCAGCATCAAAAAACTGGTGATATTTGTAATCAGCTGTAATGAAAACATCCGCTTTTGCACCTAGGGCATTCCCCAACAAAAAGCTTCCTGATCCGCCGCAAACAGCCACAGTACTCACCATTTTCTTATGTGGTTTAGTATACCGCACTGCACCACAACCAAAAACACCTTTTACTCTGGATAAAAAAGCCATCATTTCCTCAGGATGGGAAAGCTCACCTACCATTCCACTCCCCAAATCCTGGTTTTTATTCTCTAAAATGGTCCAATTATGAGCCACCTCTTCATACGGATGTGCTTGCATTAGTGCCGATTGCACTTTTTGTTTTTGGTGGGACTGAACGAGTAGTTCTACCTTGACCTCTTCCTCTTTATGGATTTCTCCTTTTTCTCCCTTAAATGGATTTGCACCTGCCTCTGGCTTAAAAGTACCTTCTCCTAAATGAGAGAAACTGCAGGAGCTATAATTCCCAACCTCTCCAGCACCTGCAACCAACACAGCTTCTAGCACCTGCTGCTGATGATCCTTTGGAACATAATACACAAGTTGATGTAGCACCTGCCCCATAGGCTTGAGAATTCGGGTATTCTTTATTCCCAACATATCCATGAACTTTTGGTTCACCCCATTATTCACATTATCGAGGTTAGTATGGATGGCGTATACATTAATGTCGTGTTTAATCGCCTTTTGCACCACACGCTCAATGTAGTTTTTGTTGTTGAAGCGTTTTAATCCTGAAAAAACGATGGGGTGATGGGAAATAATTAAATTAAATCCACCCGCAATAGCCTCATCAACTACCGCCTCCGTACAATCCAATGAAATAAGTGCTTTATCCACATCTGCTGTCTCCTCTCCCACAATTAAACCACTGTTATCGTACGATTCTTGGTACGTTTCAGGTGCCCAAGCCCTAAGGCAGTTTAAAATTTCTTTTACCTTCACTTTGTTTTTTTTCTGAAATGTATCAAAAATGAAGCATTTACTTTGGCTTTTCGCCCCTTTTGCATTGCTCATTCATGGGGTTTTAACCATTCGGCACCTCCTTTTTGATACTGGAATATGGAAACAGTCCATTCCCAAGTCTCCATCGATAGGAATAGGAAACCTCAGTGTAGGAGGGACAGGAAAAACGCCTTTGGTCATTTATTTAGCTCAACAATTTCAGAAAAAAGACACTACCGTAATTTCCCGAGGATATGGACGGAAATCAAAAGGGTTTCTCGAAGTAGAAAACCCGGGATCTGCCCTTCAATTTGGCGATGAGCCCATCGAGATAAAACAAAGCACTTCCGCGCGGGTGGTAGTCTGTGAATCTAGGGTTGCTGCCCTCCAGCGAATTCCTACAACACCCAATTCTTTGCTCATTTTTGATGATGTTTGGCAGCACCGTCATGTTCAACCCAAGGTTAAAATTCTCACCTCTACTTTTCAGAATCCATTTTTTAACGACCTCCTCTTTCCCTTGGGATCTTTGCGGGATCTTAAAAAAAGGAGTCAGGTAGCCAACATTATCCTCATTACCAAAAGCCCAAAAAATATTCCTGAAAAATCGCGCCAAGCTTTTCATAAAAACATCTCGTATCAACCCTTCTTTTTCACTCATTTAAAATATGCTTTTACATGGGCCAACACCGATCAGAATGCTTCCTTAAGTACAACTGTACAACACTTAGTTCTGACTGGAATTGCTCAACCAAAACCGCTGTATGATGAGCTTGATCTAAGGGCTATCCAATTCCAAGAAGCGCGCTTTGCGGATCACCATAATTTTAGCACTGCCGAAATAGGAAGTATCCTTAGCAAATTCACTAAATTTGCCAAACCTGAAAGCTGCATACTAACAACTCAAAAGGATTGGGTTCGGCTAGAAACGGCTCATCGAGATCAAATTTTGGCGTGTACACAGGTGTGTATCGTGACCATTCAGATTGGTTTTGAAAACACAGCGAAGGAAAAAGAATTTTTAGAAATAATAAACGTTGCACTGTAGGCATGGAAAAAGCGCCATATAATAAATACGAAATTGTAATTGGATTAGAAATCCACATCCAGTTGGCTACCGAGTCTAAGGCTTATTGCGCGGATAAAAATGAGTACGGATCTTTACCAAACTCACTCACTGGTCCTATTTCCCTAGGTCATCCAGGAACACTTCCTGTTCTCAACGAAAAATCGGTTGAGTTTGCGACCAAATTGGGTTTAGCTCTAGGGTGTGATATCCGGCGTGACATGCACTTTGCACGGAAAAATTATTTCTATGCCGATTTACCTAAAGGCTACCAGATTACCCAAGACGACACCCCCATTTGTTCGGGTGGAACAGTCTTGATAAAAAATGATGCTGGAGAACCAATCCACATCAACGTAACCCGTATTCATATGGAAGAGGATTCCGGAAAGAGTACTCATGACCAGGATCCTATTGACACTTTAATTGACCTTAACCGGGCTGGTGTTCCACTTTTAGAAATTGTATCTGAACCAGAATTACGCACGCCCCAAGAGGCCTACAACTACGTTACTGAGATTAGAAAACTAGTTCGGTACTTGGAGATTTGTGATGGAAATATGGAGGAAGGAAGCATGCGGTGTGACGCCAATGTTTCTGTCCGAATTAAAGGCGAGAACGTTTTGAACACCCGTTCTGAGGTTAAAAACATGAACTCTATTCGGAATGTATACCGCGCCATTGAAGTAGAAGCTGTCCGGCAAGTCGATCTTATGGAGTCTGGAGGAACCGTTATTCAGGACACTCGAAATTATGATGCTGTGAGCAACACAACCACGTCCATGCGGAGTAAGGAGTTTGCCCACGATTACCGGTACTTCCCTGAACCAGACCTTCAGCCAGTGTTTGTATCGGAGGAGTTTATTCAGAATGTCCAGGCCCACATGCCTCCATTGCCCAATGAGCTTTTTAACAAATACACCCACACGTTAAATCTGTCTGAATACGATGCTGGAGTCCTCACGGATTCTAAGCCAATTGCCTTGTACTTTGAATCATTGATTCAAAGTACTACGAATTACAAAGCTGCCGCGAATTGGTTGATGGGTGACATCAAATCCTATTTGAACAATACCGCAAGTTCCATTGAGCGCTTCCCTATTGAACCCCAACGAATTGCTGATTTAATTACCATCATTGATGCCGGCAAAATATCCAGCACTATTGCAAGTCAAAAGGTTTTCCCGGAAATGTTGAGGAGTAGTGATTCTGCTATTTCCATAGCGGAGAAATTGAATTTGATCCAAGATTCTGGCGAAGATGAAATTCAATCTATTGCTCAAGGTATTATTGACAAATGGCCAGATAAAGTAGAAGCATACCGAGCCGGGAACAAAAGTTTACTTGGACTTTTTATGGGGCAATTCATGAAAGAATCCAAAGGAAAAGCTGACCCGAAAAAAGCGAATCAAATCATTAGAGAATTACTAGACAAATGAAAAATTTAAGCATTTTCTCCATTCTATTTATCCTGATTTTAACGGGATGTGGACCAAAAAAAGAAGGGCAACGTATTGAGGGAAATATTCCTGATTTTGCTAACCTGAAAGTAACCCTTCAAAAATTCGAGAACAATTTAGCCGTACAAGTTGATTCGGCAAGCATTGATGCTGATGGAAACTTTGAGGTTTACGTTCCCGTTAACAAGATGGATTTTTTCCAATTGATATTCTCAAACAACCAACAAATTGGATTGGCATTGAGTCCAGGTGAGGACGTTGAATTAAGTTTATCAACAGGGGAAAACTTCCCAGAAAAGCTCAATGTTGAGGGGTCACCAAACACAGCAAAGATGATTGCCTTTTTTGAAACTTGTGCCCAATTTGAAGCAAGCAGAAATGAGGTTGTTGCCCAGGTTCAACAATTGGGGAATCCACCCACTGACACCAAAAAACAGCAGGATCTAATTGCTGAAATCAACAAACAAGGAAAAGCTTATTACGACTATGTAGTTTCTTTTACCAAAGAAAACGCATCAAGCCCTGTTGCTTTTAGCTCACTAACTAAACTAAATATACAGCGCGATTTTGAGTTATTTAAACTGGTTGTTTCTGACTTAAAGCCTATTATGGCGGACAATGGCTATTATCAATCCCTTGCCCAGCAGGTGGAGCAGATTGAAGGTCAACTTGTTGCTCAAGAGGCAAAAAAACGCCTCCAAGAAAAACTGGCCCCTGGAAAAGAAGCTCCAGAAATTGTTTTAAATAATCCAGAAGGAAAACCGGTGGCTCTTTCCTCCTTGCGCGGAAAATATGTCCTAATCGATTTTTGGGCTTCCTGGTGTAGACCATGTAGAGCAGAAAACCCGAATGTGGTTGCGATGTATAAAAAATACAAGCGGAAAGGTTTTGAGATTTATTCTGTTTCCTTG
>JBLHJD010000117.1:0-8018 GCA_047618705.1 Luteibaculaceae bacterium | reverse complement strand
AATCACCTTGGTGGAGAAAGGTCCAAATCCGGGTTGTGTTGGAGATTCGGTGTTGTTAATTGCGACCAATTACGATGAAGTTTCTTGGAACAATAGCACAAACACCATTAACGATACCCTTATAGCAACTACAACTGGGAACTACAGAGCAACAGTGGAAGGAGCAAATGGATGTACCCGTTCTGCAAGTATAGCGGTTACGTTGGATGATGCTCCACCAGAACCAACGATAACCATTGTTGGTCAAGCAGATTGCCCAGGTGAGGAAAAGATTTTGATAGCCAATACCGATGTAACCTGGTCCGATGCCAACAATACGTTTAACGATAGTTTAGTGATTACCGCTTCTGGAATGTATACAGCCACAGTATCGAATGGTGTATGTAGTTCAAGCAGTGACATTGAGGTGGTGTATGCAGGAGCCCCAGAGATTCCCGCAATAACGATCAGCACCGATTCTTTGTTTGTAACGCCGAACGATCAACCAAATTATACCTGGTACCTCGAGGGTGAAGAAGTAGCAACAACTACAGATCCGTTCTACAAATTCACTCAGCCTGGGAATTACACGGTAACATATACCACGTCTGGAAATTGTACTTCGGATATTAGTGAAGTTTTCATTGTTGTTGGCATTGGGGAGTTAAACCCATTGTCCAGACTGAACATTTATCCAAATCCAGGATATGGAACCTTCTTTTTCACTGAAAAGGTGGACTTGGTGGAAGTATTCGATGCACTTGGACGAAAAATTCAAATTTCGGATGGAGGAAAATCCATTGAAATCAAGGCCCCCAAAGGCCTGTACCTGATAAAACTCACCAAGGATAAACATCATATAGAACGAAGAATCATTTTAGAATAAATAAAAAGGGAGCATTGCTCCCTTTTTTGTTTTGTATGCTTAAATTTGCAACAAGTAGCACATGCTTCTAGCATCGTTGACTGCCAGGTGTTAAATCACCCCCACATAGTTTGTTTGGAGAACTAACAGCTATTTAATTGGGGAAGTTCTCCTTGAAATGATGGCGTGCCTCCCCTTCGGGGCTAGAGGATTACAAAGTTTTGAGGGTAGCCCCAACCATGTTATTAAGTAGTTTTCACAAACCGTATCTATGTGGGCCTTTTTTTAAATTCATGAAAGACTCTTCTTCCCATTTGCCCATAATGGAGCACTTCTACACCATCCAGGGTGAGGGTGCTAAAACTGGAACATCCGCTTATTTTATTCGCTTAGCCGGCTGTGATGTTGGTTGCTCTTGGTGCGACGTAAAAGAAAGTTGGAATGCCAAAAATCATTCCCGGTTTTCAATAGCTGATATTATCGCTTGGACCAATGAAGGTGCAGGAGAGTGGGTTGTTATTACAGGGGGAGAACCGTGTATGTATGATTTGCATGAGCTCACAGCTGCATTGCATGCAAAAGGGAAGAAAATAGCCCTGGAAACATCCGGAGCGTACCCTATCCGAGGCAAATTCGACTGGGTTTGCCTAAGTCCTAAGAAATTCAAAGCCCCTTTGGCCGAAAATTGGCCTTTGGTCCATGAGTTAAAGGTGATTTGCTACAACCAACACGATTTTAAGTGGGGGGAAGAAATGGCGCAAAATATCCATCATCCCATAGAACAATTTTTTCAACCCGAATGGGGAAAAAGAGAAGTTCGGATGTCAGAAATTGTGGATTATGTAAAAAGGAATCCTACTTGGCGTATTTCTTTGCAGACGCATAAATATTTAGATATTCCATAAATTCTATTTTTGATTTCAAATTCAATTGAATGAAACGACACGTCACCCTTATTCTAGCCTTTTTCCTTGCCATTCCAATTATTGGTTTTAGTCAATATTCTACTAAAAAGCGAAAAGCGATTGAGGTGTATGAAGAAGCTATTTCGCAATTCACTTATTTCTCTCCAGAAAAAATTGAAGAATTGCTTGCTAGAGCAATAAGGATTGATGAAAACTTCAAGGAAGCTCATGTCCTTCGGGGGCAAAATTTCCACCGAATGGGGCTACTGGAGATGGCTGAAGCGGAATTGCGAATTGTGGTGGATGAGGATCCTGGTTTTTTCTTGTACGGCACCTTATTGCTGGCAGAAGTGCAGCAAGGTTTGCTCAAATACGAAGAATCTGGAATCAACATTGAATACTTTTTAAGGCATGCCAAACCGGGTTCGTTGAATTATTTTAGGGCCGAAAAGCTGAGAATCAATAACGAATTTGCCCAAGCCGCCATCCAAAATCCCGTCCCCTTTGATCCATTAAATCTAGGTCCTACCATTAATACGGAAATGGAAGAGTATTATCCCTGCCTCACCACGGATGATCAGACCATGTATTTTACCCGTATGGTTACAAACGACCCCAACTTCAGAGACGCTACTCATGAGGATTTTTTCATGAGCACAAGGGATTCACGTGAGGGTCCTTGGAAACAAAATGTAAATATGGGCTACCGGATTAATACACCATTCAATGAAGGGGCCCCAAGTATTTCCGCCGATGGAAAAGTGCTGTTTTATACCGCATGTGAAATGTATGGAGACTTAAACTACGGAGAACGGAGAAAGGGATATGGAAGTTGTGATCTTTTTTACGCTGTAAATGAAGGCGGTAAATGGTCCAGCCCAGTGAATCTAGGACGTACCATCAATTCCTCTGCCTGGGAAACCCAGCCTTCCTTTTCTTCAGATGGAAAAACTCTTTATTTTATTCGTGGTAACCGAAACAGATCCAGAGAAATTCAAAACATTGATATCTGGAAAACAACCTTAATTGATTTTCGCTGTATCTTGGATCGGAGATCAAGTTGTTTTACCCCAGCCGAAAAACTAGGACCGCAAATTAATACCGATGGAAATGAGGTTTCAGTTCTAATTCACCCAGATGGTCAAACGCTCTATTTCTCCTCTACCGGACATCCAGGAATGGGTGGAGAAGACCTGTATGTATCACGTCTAGATTCCAATGGTGAATGGGGAAACCCCAAGAATTTAGGGTACCCAATTAACTCCCCGAAAAATGAAAATTCATTGCTCGTAACAGCGACAGGGAAAGTAGCCTATTTTGCGTCGGACAGGGAAGGTGGATTTGGCGGATTGGATCTGTACGAATTCGAATTGCCGCAAGATGTCCGTCCAATTCCAGTTACTTACTTCCGTGGAATGGTGTACGACAAAGAAACAAATGAACCTTTGGGTGCCGACTTTAGATTGGTGGATATTTCCCGAAATAGGGAGGTGGTAAAAAGCCAGTCGGACCGAGTTGATGGAACATTCCTTGTTTCAATTCCAGGACAAAAGAACTACGCATTGAGCGTTGTTAAGGAAGGGTATTTGTTTTATTCTGAAAGTTTCTTTCTAGAAAATGTTTCTGACCCAACTGTTCCTTTTGAGATTAAGATTCCACTAACCCCAATAAAAAAGGGAGCTACAGTGGTATTAAAAAATATTTTCTTCCAGTCGGGTAGTGCAGGTTTGGAAAAGGAGAGCTTTGGTGAGCTAGATAAATTAGTGTTGTTCCTAACCAGAAACCCCAGTTTAGCTATTGAAATAGGAGGGCATACGGATAACGTAGGAACAGAGGAAGCAAACCTTGCATTGTCGGATAACAGAGCTAAGGTGGTGGTGAACTACTTGGTGGACCACAGCATCCCTGAAAACAGACTTCAGAGTAAAGGCTATGGCGAAACCATGCCTGTAGAAACGAATGAAACGGAAGAGGGTAGAGCGACCAACCGAAGGACAGAGTTTAAAGTATTGTAAAAACACTCATGATGCAGAGAAGTCATTGATTACTTCTTTTTCAGCTTATTAATTTCTTTGTCAAAATCAGAAATAATTTTCTGAGACTTATTAAATGTTTCGTATTCGGATATGGCTTTTTTGTCAGCTTGCAGTTTAGAAATACTCCCTTTTCCCGGGAGAACTTTGTACTGATTAAAGGATAGAAACTTGTTCACGCTTTCTGCCAAACCTTCCATGTTAAAGGTGTTTTTCCGTTCAATTAATCCTTCAATGTAATCGAAGTAGCCTATTACCGTTCTTTCGAGTTGTTGTATTTCTTTTTCTTGGAGGTAGTTTTTTGCAACGATAATATCCGATTTCAATATTCTTCCATCGGGACCGTTTTTCCATCCTGTTAGCCCCATGTTTTCTTGCTTAGCATTTGCGGAAATTTGAATAATTTCGGCAGCAGTTTTACCGGTGATGGCAAAATGAAATTTGTTTTGCACCATGGCATAGAATTTTTTTGTAATTATAGCCTGTGGGTCATAATCAATGCTACATTCAGCAAAAATGTCTGTTATTTGTTGGTAGACTCTCCGTTCACTAGCACGGATGGACCGTACCCTGCGGAGTAATTCCTTAAAGTAGTCTTTCCCAAAGGTGGTTGTTCCTTGTCTTAAACGCTCATCATCCATCACAAACCCTTTGATGATGTACTCTTTCAATGTTTGGGTTGCCCAAATTCTAAACTGAGTAGCTTTTGATGAATTGACCCTATAACCAACAGAAATTACAGCGTCTAGATTATAGAAATTGGTTTTGTATTTTTTGCCATCAGAAGCAGTTGTTTCCAAAATGGAAATAACTGAATTTTCTTGTAGTTCACCTTCCTCAAAAATATTTCTTAGGTGTTTACTAATCGCAGGTACATTTACCCCAAAAACCTCACTCATAGCTTTTTGAGTTAACCAAACCGTTTCGTCTTGCAAATAAACCTGTACTCTTATTTCACCAGTAGGGCTAGTGTACAGTAGAAAGTTATTTTGTTGTTCACTCATAGCTCGATAGTGCAATACCTATTGGTGTTATTTTGAAACGGATGTGGTTTCTTACAATTAATGCCTAAGTTAATAAACGATGGTGTGCATGAATTTCATATCGGTAACCTCGGTCTCCATGTGGGCTAGAAAAATTTTAAATTGGTACAACCTACTAACTTCCTAGTTCAAATAAAAAACCGTATCAACGTGTTTACATTAGATGTTGATATTGCCATAATATCTTGCCCTAACTAGCGGACTTCTTGTGTCCGTATCCACATGTCGTTTCTTGTTTTTGGAAAAACTACAAAAATGGCGAGGAATTTTCCTCGCCATTTTTGTTTTATACCACTGCCTCTCTAATCTTCAATAACTTCTCTAAAAGCTCCTCAAGCTTATTCAGTTTAAGCATGTTGGCACCATCACTTAATGCCTTGCTTGGATCTGGATGCGTTTCAATAAACAATCCATCAGCACCCGTAGCAATAGCCGCTTTCGCAATAGTCTCAATTAACTCCGGTTTACCGCCAGTAACACCAGAGCTTTGGTTGGGTTGCTGCAAGGAATGGGTTATATCCATAATTACAGGACAACCCGTTTCTTTCATGGTTGGAATACCCCTGAAATCCACAATCATATCAGTATGCCCAAAGCTATTCCCGCGTTCGGTTAACCACACTTTATCGTTTCCGCTTTCCTTGATTTTTTGAACCGCAAACTTCATGGATTCCGGTGCAAGAAATTGCCCCTTTTTCACATTGACAATTTTACCGGTTTTAGCTGCGGCAACCAGAATGTCAGTTTGGCGACATAAGAAGGCCGGGATCTGTAGAGCATCCACATATTCGGCAGCCATAGCTGCTTCAACAGCACTGTGGATATCAGTTATGGTTGGTATATTAAGTGCTTCTCCCACTTTTAGAATTATGGCAAGTGCTTTCTCGTCACCTATTCCTGTAAAAGAATCTAGCCTGCTTCTGTTGGCTTTGCGGTAACTAGCCTTGAACATGTAGGGTATACCCAATTTTTGACAAATTAGATTTACGCGCTCCCCAATTTCAAATGCTAAGTCCTCACTTTCACAAGCACAAGGTCCAGCAATCAGAAAAAAAGGCCCTTTTGGATCGTAATTAAAATGCTTCATATCCGTATTTTTTTTGCCAAAAGGCAATCATCCGTTGGTTTATTTCTTTTTCCCTCGGGTTTTTGGAAGGAGAGTAAAAAGCAGTCCCTTCTGCGCCTTCGGGCATGAATTCTTGATGAACAAAGTTATGAATTCCATTGTGGGAATATTGATAATCTTTTCCATACCCCATGTCCTTCATTAATTTGGTAGGGGCGTTGCGTAATTGCATAGGAACCTCAAGTTCCTGGTGGTTTTGAACATATTGAATGGCCTCGTTAATGGCCGAGTAAGCTGAATTGGATTTGGCTGAAGTGGCTAAATAAATAACACATTCACTCAGGATAATTCGCCCTTCCGGCATTCCTATGCGTTCTATTGCTTGAAACGTATTGTTAGCAATGACTAAAGCAGTTGGGTTGGCCAAACCGATGTCCTCAGCCGCCGAAATAATTAAGCGTCTAGCAATGAATTTAGGGTCTTCTCCACCCACTATCATTTTGGCCAAATAGTACAAAGAAGCTTGGGGATCACTTCCCCGAATGCTCTTTATAAGAGCACTAGCCGTGTCGTAATGATTCTCTCCCTTTTTGTCGAAAAGTAGAGGGCTGTTTTTGATGGTTTCTTTGACCAGGCTATCCGTAATCTCGATTTTTTCGGATGAAGATTGCAAACAAATCGCCTCTAATAAGTTCAGGGCTTTTCGGGCATCACCCGCAGCAACGGCTATTAAACTCTCGGTTTCGAGGAGGCTAATGGACCAGTTTTTTAGTTCTTCATCTTCGGCCAAAGCCCGTTTAACCAACATTTCAATGTCCACCTTATCCAAAGGCCTCAATGGGTATACCTGACACCTAGAAAGGAGGGCATTGTTGATCTCAAAAGAAGGGTTTTCCGTGGTAGCACCAATAAGCGTTAATGTTCCGTCTTCTACAGCTTGGAGTAAACTGTCTTGTTGACTTTTGGAAAAACGATGGATCTCATCAATAAAAAGGAGGGCTCCTTTGGCTCCAAAGAAACCTGATTTCTTGATCCGTTCTATGATTTCTCGGATGTCCTTAACACCACTATTAATGGCCGACAGCGCATGGAAAGATTTTTCAGTAGAATTGGCAATGATGCGGGCTAAAGATGTTTTTCCAACGCCGGGAGGTCCCCACAATATTATGCTGGGTAAATACCCCTTTTTTATGGCAGGGCTCAAACTTCCCTTTGGGCCTACTAAATGTGATTGACCAATATAACTTTCCAAGCTTTTTGGTCGCATACGCTCGGCTAATGGTCTATTCATAATTGTCGTGTTCTTTTCCATCTGCGGTGACTCCAAAGCCAATCTCCAGGGGTGTCCTGTATTGATTTTTCTAACTTTTGAGCAAATTCTTGGGTGCAGTTTTGGGCATTTATTTCCCCTAAACTGTAGTGATAATGACCTTTCTTTATTCGTTTGGCATCCCCATAGAAAACCCCCAAGTCAAATTTCTGGGCCAATTTTTCGGGTCCAGCTATAAAAGGGGTGTCTTGGTGCAAAAACTCCTGCCAGGAAACGCCAATTAAATTGGCAGGACATTGATCGGCAATTAAAATAAAAACAGCATGTTGGTTTTTGTGTTCTACAATTTTCCGTGCCATGTGTTTCATGGGAATGAGCGTAGCTCCAAAACGCTCCCGACTTTGTTTCACTACGGCATCAATTTTGGTGTTTTTCAGTGGGTGGTAAGCTACATACACCGGATTGCTAATGCCCGATATTTCTTGAATTAGGCATCCCCATTCCCAGTTAGCAACATGCCCACAAACAATAATCTGACTTGTGTGTTCCAATGCTCGATTTAGCTCAGAAATCCCCGAAAACTGGACCCTTTTAGTGAAGAAAGAAGGGCTTTTTCCAAACAAAAAAATGGTTTCCAGCATGACATCTTCAAAATTCCTTTTGAAATTGGTGAAAATGGCAAGTTGCGCTTGCTGGCTTGCATTTGGAAATGCATTGTGAATTTGTTTTTGGATGATGCCCTTTCGGTAAGCCAAAATCCGAAAAAGGACAAAGCCACCAACCCGAGCTAAGGAGTACACCACAAATGGCGGAAGCTTACCTAAAGCCTTAAATATGGGGTAGTATAAATTCATCAG
>JBLHJD010000116.1:0-8037 GCA_047618705.1 Luteibaculaceae bacterium | reverse complement strand
ACATACATCCATTGCCGTCTTGGATTAACACTTCGTAATCCTTGGCACCCAAATCTTGTCTGAAAAAACGGTTGGTAAATCCGAGGCCGTCCACATAGTTTACACCCATTCCGGCTGTTCCGCCTGGACTGGTAACCCGCACCTCTCCATCCGTCTCATCTCCACAACTGGCATCCAATAAGTCTTCGATGTTCAGCTCTAGTTTACCCAAATATGTTAATGGCATTTTTAGGCTATCCGATACACAACCCAAATGATCTCGGGCATACATGGATACCGTGGCATCTCCGGGTAGGTTTTTTAGCGTGTCATTGCTGAAGTACCCTACTGCGTTGTATCCGTAGGTGTAGTTTCCAAAACCACCAGTGGCCGTAATTAAGACCTGACCATCTTTGTTCGGATCGCAGGTGGGTTGTTTAATGAGTTCTGCGTTGGTAATCAGTACTTCTTGGTTGTTGGCTATGCTTACCGGAACTTTGGCCGACAAACATCCCGATGGATCTAGCACCACCAATTCATAGTCGCCTGCTGTTAGGTTGTTGAACAGGGTTAGAGAATTAAATCCAGCTCCTCCATAAATGCTGTACAGTAATCCTGGACGCTTTGGTTTCAGGATTTCGATGCTTCCGTTATTAATTCCAAAACAGGTGGAATTTAATAGCTTGTATTCTTCTATTTCTATTGGGTCCCCTTCGAGGATTTCGATGGTTTGCGTGTAGAAAATTTGGTTGTACCCATTCCACACTTTTAACTCGTAGGTTCCAGCTTGCAGGTTAGCAAAAATATTGAACGTCTGCAATGTTCCATTATCTAATTGGTACCGAACCTCAGGGTCGTTACAACTGACAGTTACTTGGATACGGCCGTCTAAACTTCCTTCGCAGTTCAGGTGTTTGATGTTCACACCAATAACGGTTGGGTCGTAAGGAACCGTAACCGTAGAATCGAACTCATTGCCTATATCGTCCACAATTTTAACATCGTAATCTCCAGGGACTAAGTCCCCAAAATAAGGACCGGGGGTTAAAACACCATCCAAATAATAGGTATACGGTGCATATCCACAATGGTCTATATCTATTCCTCCTTTTATACCATCACAACCTGCTCCAAACAAATCGATGTTATCCACTACTACACCGGTTGGACCAACCGTAATGGTAACGGTACGGGTGGCACCAGAGGCATCTACTGCAACTACATCGTGGGTACCGGATTGTACCGAGTCAAATTCAAAAATAGGTTTGGTTCCATAACCGGCTATGGTGTACTCAACGGGGTCTACTCCTCCTATCTTGGTACCAGTAATGGTCGATTGACCGCCACAGCTTACAAAGTCAAACTCAGGATAAATGAAAAATTGGTTGGGGGTGCCGAATTCACAGGCAAGCTCTGGGGCGTCACATCTGTAAATCATTAACTCGTCAATGGAACCAATTAAAGGGACGGCAGTTAAAGAATTAGGTGACAAACCTACGGTCCAATCATAGTTTCCATTGCTAAAAAAACCTGGACCTTGGGATGCCAATAAATTAAGGGACGTTTCAATTCCATCAAAGGATATTTCAATTTCATTTTCCATGGAATTGGTGACCATTATACGGACACAATGCCACCGACCATCAATCAAGCCATCAAAATAAGACTCGGCAATTAACACCATTCCATTTTTATCTTGGAGATAATAATGGATTCCAATTAAGCCGTTTTTCCTAAACACTTCAACATTTAAAAATTGAGATCCAATGGGATCTGAAATACTTAGGATTGTTTGTGAAAAATTGGGTGGATAGGTAATGGAATCTGCTTTGTAATAGAAACTAAAGCCATGACTTATGAGAATATCATTGAAGTTTTGAAAATAGCCAAAAGAAATCCCATGGGAACCAGCAAAATGAATGGCACTATTGGCTTGACCATTAATATCTTTCACAAAAGTCCCATTATTTTGATATCCATGGTATTGCCCTTCTCCAAAATCCAAAACATTGCTATCCAAATAATACCCCGCATATAAACACGGGTTATTTTCTCCAATTTGGATGGTTTTTGTAATCTCCTCGGTACATGGTTCCGGATTGGCGTTATTGGTGATACTAAGTCTTACCTCATAGAAGCCAGGTCGCTCATAAATATGGGTGGTGTTTCCATTTCCCGGAAGGCCTAAAATGGTGGTATCACCATCACCCCATATCCATTCCCATTTTTGAATGGGAAAATCTCCGGGGTCACTTAAATCGGTAAAATCAACAGGAACGTTAACTTCACCGTTTTGAAAAGTGAAATCCACTTCAGGACAAAGATCCAAGTTAATTAACTGGCCTCCAGCGGCATAACCATAAGTTTCGCGTTCTCCATACCCATAAATAAATAAGCTAAACGGAAGGCCTTGCACATTGGTCATGGTGTAACTGGTACCCAGGTTTACAACTAGGCTTCCATAACTTTTGTTGGTTCCAGGAATAGTTTGCCAATTGGTAATAACCAATGGAGCTCCATCCAACTCGAGATTTGCTATTTGGGCTGTTTCCGTAATTACAGAAATATAGTGAACACTAAATCGGTTGTAAGTACTGGTACCAAAGGTGTACGATGGTGAATGTAATCCTGCAGGCAAAATATCGATCATTAAAGGATCAGTCTCCATTTCAACGGGAGCACATTTATGTCCTTTTAATATCTGAGTAACCTGAATCGCTTTATCAGCGATAATCTCCACTCCAGCAAACAAATCAAAATCGGCATACTCCCTAGCATTTAACACTGGTTGTGTTACCCCATCAAAACTATATGTTGTGTTGTTTTTGGCTGCATACACTCTGATTTTATCTTCAAGGGGGTACGACTTTTCTGTTATCGCAACATGAAAGGTTTTCCCAAGGGTGTTGGTTGGACGCACCTGTTCAAAAAGGTGGTCACAGTTTCCGCAACCGCCTACACCAGCACAATTATTTCCGGCATACACCGAAAAGTTTTTTCCGTTGGTAGATATAATTTTGGAGCCGGTTAAATCCGTGCTCACCGCACCTGAATATTCATCGGCAATCACCAAATAAACATCTCCCCGATCTAGGGTGAAGTTCAATTTGTCTCCGGTTTGGTTCAAATTTCGGGTTCTTCCCTTAATTGTAACCTCAATATTGGTATTGTCTTCATTCCCAACAACTACAAACTGGGCCAAATTAAATCCACCCGTTGCTCCGTTGGAAGCATCACTTATGGTTACAACATCATATTCGTCGTCGCACGCATCAATGGGGAGGGCAATGGCAACATCCGTGGAAAATTGTTTGTAATTCCCAATATAAATAAGGACGGGATCAGGACTTGTAACCCGAACTCCCCTGGGTTCTACCGATTCGCTAATGCTCGAAAAGGTCCGAGGTAAATCGGGAAAAGAATAGGTGATTACTTGAAAAGCGGGTACATCAATAGTGTCGTAAAAGGGTACTCCTCCTTTGGGGATTTCAATAAATGCCCGAGTATCGGTTTTGGAAACCAAGTGCATTTCGTGCGAAATCTGACCACCTTGATAATTTGGAAGCCAAGAAAACCAAAACTCCGTTCCCTCAAAAGATTGAGCAAACAGAGTTCCAGAAAAACAAATTGCCAGGAGGCACACTATTTTTTTTACCATACTAAGGGCCTTTCAATATTATGTGGTTGGAAAAATGATTTTCCCAACGAATGCGAATTATATAAGCGCCATCTAAATGGCTATTTAGGTCAATAATTTTTCCACTTCCTTCGGCAATAATAGATCCCTTCAGATCACTTACTATCCAAACCGGGTTTTCGGATTCCAGGCCTAGGATATGGAATTTCCCAGAAGATGGATTTGGTGCAATACTCAATGAAATGGACTCCAGGTCTTGCAAACCTGTTGGGCCATTTACTACTACAACTATAGAGTCTCCACAACCATTGGCATCTTCCACGTACAGGGTATAGGTCCCTTGCAAAAGACTGTCAAACACCTTATCTGGTTGGTACAGGAAGGTGTCAATTTTATGCATATAAGGCTCAACGCCTCCCGTTACATTAGAAATAATCCGGCCCAAAGAACCGGCAGTTTGATGAACCACAAATGGATCCATCACAACTTCAGGAACACCTGCAATACTTAAATCTTTAAATGGTGTTCTGCAGCCATTGACATCCTCAATCCACCCTTTAAAATTTCCTGGATTCACTTTAAACTCACCGGAATCGTTGCTGTTCACAAAATTATCCTGAATAAAGTAGGTGTAAGGCAAACGGCCTCCCATACCTTCTAAAAGGATGGTAGCTGAATCTCCAAAACAAATAATTTCCTGAAGTACTGAAAAACCGATTAATTCTACCAATTCTGGTTCCTCAATGGTGATGTCCATCCATTCACTTTCACAACCAAAAGCATTTCTCAATTTAATTCGGTGAACCCCTTTCTGTAAATTAAAAAACACAGGGGATTGCTGGAAGCCTTGGTTATCGATGGCGTAAGTAATTCCACTTGGGTTGTCCTGAACTACAATGAATTGCCCATCGGTTTCTCCAAAGCATGAAATGTGACGAACAAAAACGGAATCAATTTCAGGTAAAACTGGATCCGGCATCACTACCGTGTCCCAAGCAGATTTGCAGGCCTTAATATCCCGAATTCTGAAACGGTAAATTTTCGGCACTAAATCTGTAAAAACTCCAGTATTAGAAATGGGTGCAAATTCTTTTTCGTACACATAAGGCTTCGTGCCCCCTATCCCGTCAATTTGAATTTCTCCGTCAATTGGGTTGGCACAATCTGGTAATACAACATCTAAAACTTGAACCTCTAAACTATCTGGCCGGAATAACTCCACCGCAGTATTAATGGTATCGCACCCGTTGGTATCAGCAACAGTAACATGGTAAATACCTCCTTTTAAACTTCCGAAAGCATTATTATTAAAATAGGTTAAACCGCTATCGATACTAAAATCAAAGGCCTTAGAACCACCGTAGGCACCAATGGTAATTGATCCATCTGTGGTTTCAAAACAAGTAGGAGAAACCAATGCAAGGTTACCAAAAGTAACAGGTACTGGATTCTCTAAAATTGTCCCATACACTTTGGACTCACACCCTTTGGCATCCTTCACCTTCATTTGGTAAAATCCGGGTCCGAGGTTTTCTATTACGTTGGTATCTAAATATGTTACTCCGTTATCCACCGAATAAGTAAATGGCCCCTCGTTTCCGCTTGCATTTATAACAATGACTCCATCCGTACCATCTCTACACGTTATAAGATCTTTGGCGTAACCGGTAACATTCACTCCTCCTACATCATTCATGAAAACACGGAAGTTGGTAGAAGTCCGTGGTTTTGGAATGGAAGCGTCACATTGATTATCTGAAAAAACAGCAATCAAAAATCCACCGGGCTGGTATGCTAGATTCGAAAACACATTGGAAGATTGGCGTGTTCCTCCACCCAAAGAATATTCAATTTCTCCCACGGCCCCAATTACGTTAACGGTAATTTCCCCGTCTTCATTTCCTGGACACAAAACGGACTTTACAGCAATGGACGAGGTGTCTACTATCGATACAGAATCAATATTAATAGTGTAGGGATCCGACTCACATGTTCCACTTCTTGCTTTTACCACAAGAGTGGCCCCAAAAGCCAAATCAATAGAATCACTTTTTACACCCCAAACAGCACCATTGTTAAAGGTATATTCATAATTTCCGGGATTCCCTCCATCAGCTCCTAAAGCAACTTCTCCCAATGCTCCGGGAGCACATCCAACTGCTTTAACAGAAATGTTGGGTAATCGCAATTTCCCAGAATTAACAATAGTTACTTTTCCTGTATCAGACAAACATCCACTCGCATCCCGAACTACATACCGCATGATCGTGTCAGGCAAGTTTGTTTTTTCGAAAACCGTTCCATAATTCGCATCTCCAATCCAATGAATCTGCAAAGGTTTTTTCCCCGGTGTCCCCACCACTTTGGCAGAACCATCTGTAAAAGGATCACAGGAAGCATCTACAACCGTTTCTTCTTCTATCGCTATTTTACCAGTATAGGTTAATTGCAATTGAAGCGTGTCTGATAAACACCCCTTGGCATCGGTAGCATAAAAGGACATTAATGAATCACCAGGCAACGTTTTTACTTCCGAGTTAGGTGTTAAAAACCCACCAACGGGAGAATAGGAATATGGTTTTTCTCCACCTGAAACAGTCATTTTTACTATCCCATCTTTGGTAGGAGAGCAGCTTGGCGCCCGTTCCAAGGTTACTGCATCCACTTTCAAATCATAGGTTGAGGCAAGCGTTACTGCTTTGGTTTCCGAAACACAGGATTCCTTTTTAATCCTAAGACTATAAACCCCAGAAGCCAGATTCGAAAAGGTTTTATTGAGGGTATAACTAGCACCATTGTTAATGGAAAACTGCAAGTCGAGTTCTGTATTTGTAAATACTATTTGACCATCCGAAAGAGGGTCACATGTTGGCTGAACCACATCTACGCTTGGCTCACTCTGGAAACCGTTACCTGACGGATTAACAACCACATCTTTGGTTGTTTTATCGCCCTGATTATCGGACAAATGAATGGTATATTGCCCTGGATCAACAGACCCAGAAGAGAGCGTTCCAACCTGAGTGTGGATTGTATCTCCTTGATCATTAGTGATCTGAAATATAAATGGAGCCTCTCCCCCACAAGAACCGGCAGTAATTTTTGATGTGCCACCACACAGATCTTCCGTAATAACCACATCCTTAATCTCTACCGCAATAGCGTTTAGATCAATGGTCACTTTAGCCGTATCGTCTTTGGAATCAACCACCACAATTTGATGGGTTCCAACGGGCACATTTAAAAAAGAAGAATCTAGTTGTAAAGCACCACCGTCTAAACCAAAAAGCAGCGGTTTATTTACACTACAAAACTTTACGGTAATATCTGAGGTCTGCTCATCGCAGCTCGCAATCCGGTCATATTCCACCGTAGGATCATTTCCAGGATCAATTACAGGAAATGCCATTTGGCTCGACCCTGCCGTACACGGCTTATCCATATAAAAAATATAGTTACCGGGCACTAAAGATGGGGAATTGGTAAGGTCTATACCAATCCAAATTGTATCATTCCCAGTGGCAATAATTCCGACTTCAAAAGGAAATTCATTGGTACAATCTGCAAAGTTTAATTTCCCATTCGAACATAAATCCGGAACTACTTTTACGGAATCCACCTCAAAGACATATCCCCCAATGGTTACAGTAGTATCGAAAACAGTTCCAAGAGTATCCTTGACACTCAACATAAGGTCTCCAGGGCAGATTTTGGTAAAGTTGGAATCTTTTTGAAAAGCACCCCCGTTGATGGCAAATTCGAAAGGACCATTTTCTCCACAGGTAAAAAAATCTACATCAGAGTTACCTGTTGTACAATCTCCAACCCGAGTTAATTTTAAACTATCCAGTCTAATTCCTGTACAAGGAGCTGGAGGTTCTTCATTGTATTGAAGGATAAGTTGAGGCCTTGAAATTGCATTTCCAAATTGACCTGAATAGAAAGAAAATTGGGCAGAATCTTCGGCGTTGGTCAAAGAAGCCAACATGGCTTGGTAATCTGGTCTAATTCTGAAATGGTAGTTACTACCAGCCGTAAGGCCGTCCAAAACATCCTTAACATCCGCAATATTGATGTTCCCTTTTTTGAAAGAAAAATTATGAATAGGCGCAGAAGGTGTTTGGGCATCTCCAGCACAGATATCTCCGGATTCTGGAATTTGGGCAATTAAATCAAAAGAAAAAAGACTATCCACATCCAATACCGTCCCTTTTAAACCACTCGCTATGGTTTGATTTTGCGTTAACACCAACTGAGCGCTAACTAAATCGTAGCCTACTGGATCCGCTGGGTAATTAAAAAGCAACCACGGTTCCCAAATATAATTTCCGGAATCGTGCCGAACAAAGCCCATATCCAAAATGGAATCGTTGGTGGAAAAGCAGGATGCTTGGAGCTTAGGCCAAGCAATTTCTCCAACG
>JBLHJD010000115.1:0-8185 GCA_047618705.1 Luteibaculaceae bacterium | reverse complement strand
GAGTTAGCAGTAATCACCCGCATTGGATTGGACCATCAAGAATTATTAGGGAACACTATTGGTGAGATTGCTCAGGAAAAGGCAGGAATTATTAAGCCGGGAATTCCAGTTGTGTTAGGAGCCAATGTTGAGCTTGTAAGGCACGTTGTTCAGGAAAAGGCAAATCAGGTAAAAAGCACCCTTATTTTAAGCACGGTACAAGATTTGAATGCCTTTTTTCAGGATCAAAACAGAAGTACCATTCAAACCGTGTTTGGTTTACCCTTGTTCCAGGATGTATCCTTAGCGGCTGTGGAAAATGGATTGGCTAAGGTGGGGGAGAATACTGGGTTTTATGGCCGGTGGCAAAAGCTGCGTCCGGATCGGAATTGGATAGCGGATTGTTGCCACAATGCCGACGGTTGGGATCAGGCTCTGGCTTATTTTACCTCAGACAAACCGAAATATTGGATTTTGGGATTCAGTTCAGATAAAAATCCAGCCGAATTTTTGGCCCAAATTCCGGAAAGGGACCATGTGGTGTTGGTCTTCGGGTTTTCCAATCGGGCTTTTTCTAAGGAGCAACTGGGATCGTTAAGTGGGCATTTGAAAAAAGGAAGTGCAAAAATTTGCCCCCTAGAAGAATTACCTGAAATCATTCAACGCATTGACTTTGAGGGCCTTGATTTGTTTGTTGGGGGCTCCGTTTTTTTGTTGGGTGAAGTTTTTTCTAAAAAAGTGTTACCAATGTTTGGAGCATATTAAAACTGGTGTATATTTGCACCGCAATCGACGGAAACGGCGGTTCAAAAAGACTCCCGATTCCCATCGGGAAGCTCAGTAAAAAGGGAGATTAGCTCAGTTGGTTCAGAGCATCTGCCTTACAAGCAGAGGGTCACTGGTTCGAATCCAGTATCTCCCACTATACACCGAAAGGGTTTCAGACTAATTTAGTTTGAAACCCTTTTTTTGTGTGCACACATTTGTGCCGCATTTTGTTTTTTTTCTCTACTTTGTTTGTCGGCCTTTCGGTACTTTTTGGAACGGCTATTAACTGATGAAACATTTTATATGTTTGTACTCATTGAAGGTGCGAATTGTATTTGTGGTTCCAGAAAGCTACCAATTTTTAAAATCACCAACTCTGAATTTAAGTTTTCCCGATGTGGCTTGGGGTTTGACTTATTGTGGGTTGGTGTGTCTTCAGGCTAGATATGCTATTGCTTACGCGCATCTTTTTTTATAAGGGCCCAATAACGTTGTTGGGTAGATAATATCTTCAGTATGTCTAAAAAAAAAATGACACAAAAGGAAATAGGAGAAGGATGCGCAGGAGTTGTATTGATTATTGTCTGCATTTTCTTTTTCCGTTCTTGCATTTTCAATAATGATGAAGAAAAAGAATCGGTCCCTAAAACAACGGAGGAATTACGAGAAATTCAAATAAAGAAGTGTTTTAACCCTTGGAATGGCTCAGTTCAAGCAGTAATTGAGAAAACCAAAGGTGCAATGAATGATCCAAGTAGTTTCGAGCACATTGAGACTAAATTCGTGGATGTTTCCCCTGATTTTAGGGTGGGAATGACCTTTACCGGTAAAAACCAATATGGTGGGCGTACAAAGCATACTGTTATTATGGATGTTGATTCCCTATGTCGGTTTAGTCGGGTTATGGCTTTCGATGATGAGGTGTTTTTTGACATGAACACTGGCCTGTCAAATTCCATTCCAACTAGTAAGAAGTCCAATTCTTTTTCTGGTGATTCTATCGATTTGAAGTTTGATGTTGAGTTTCTTTTTGAGTCGAATTATTTAAAAGTAATTGGGACTACGAATTTGCCGGATGGAGCAGTTTTATGGCTAACTGTAGAAAAAGGAATAGAATATATTACTGATTGGGAAATTTTCGTTTCAAAAGGAAAGTTTGAAAGTAAAAGGCTTCAAATGAATGGAAAAGGGATTCGTAAGCCATTTAATCTTGAATTGCTGTGCGTTTTTAAAAAGAAATCGCATTCAAAGGAACTGGTGGAGGAACTTAGGAGGTATAATGGAAAATATATAGAAAAGATACCAGGCTCTAATAATTTTAAGATGTTGTATTTTATGGAGGTGAAATAGGGTAAGGAGAATCCGTGGTTATTGAGATTTAATAGTAAATGTTTCATTCCTAGATAAAAAGGGGCTTTGCGCCTCTTTTTTTTATCTTAGAAATCAGAAAATCAAAACTTTTATGAGTAGAATTGAATTATTAGAAAGTTATTTAGCGCCAAATGTGGGTTCTTTAATTGGGAAATTGAATGAAAGCGAAATTGAAGTGATATTAACTCATATAGAAAAAGCGGCTGTCATATTCGGTGATGGGAATGTTTTTGTTAAAGAGGTAAACCCAAATTTTGAAGGTCAAAGGATTCTTGAGTTTCAAATTTCAGGAAAGGTTTCTTTTATCAAAACATAATGAAAAGTGAATCCAGTGTATTCGGAAGAGTGAGGAATCCAAAAAATCCTGAGCAAATTATTAATGGAGTATTTTTAACAATTAAGCACGATGGGATCCAAATTGAAGTGCCTTCAAAATGGCTGGGGAATGAGGTTGAAAAATTTGATGTAATCCATGGAGAATTCAACGATTTAGAATTACAATGTGTTACATTAATAAATGTTCGTTTTATTGGAGGAAACTACGGTTCAGGTGGAGGGATTTCAAGGTTTTCCGTTTCAACGCTACTAACGGGACTTAAGGTTGATTCCATATCAGATTTGAAGATGCGAAGGGTAGAAATGGTTTCTAAGCACCTCCCTAAATGGATTAGAGTTCCTGAGGGGATAAAATACGAGGACCAAGGTGATACCCTGAAATTACCAATAAAAAGAACTTTATCCACAACCAAGCTTTCAAGTGGTCTGTCTATAGATTTGTGCTTCTTTTATTCCCATGAACCTATTGATGGAGGCGTTTCGTTGAAGGAAAAAATTGTATTTGTTTTATCCAACGAGAAAGGTATTTCATACGATGAGCTTGGGGATATTGAAAGGAAATTAAAATCTTGGATTTTATTTTTTTCTAGGCAATCTCCAGATTTTGAACACATTATTATTACCGATTTGGCAACGACGGTTCCATTAGGAAAGGGAACGGATGAGAATCCTCCGATGAAATTGGATGACTGTTACCTGATCACTGCTCGTGAGGAGGTAAATGCAAAAGCAATTTTGCGTGATTTTAGAATTGATCTAAGGGATTTTGAAAAGAACCTTGGCGAGTGCCTTTTTAACTGGTTTGAACAAAAATATTTTGAAATAATTATTGACTTAATTTTGGACAGGGATTTTAATAGTAATTTATCCATTTCTTCAAATTTTTTCAATCAGGCTGTGGCTATTGAGTCTTTTCATAGTTCTTGTTTTGGAAAGATGGAGACTGCAAGGCTGACAAAACTGAAATTGTTAAAAACAATTATTTTATCCAAACTTGAAGAAAAAAATAATCGAACCTTGTTTTCTGAATCAACGCAAAACTGGGGTTCAAATTCATTTAGGGAGAGATTAAATTTTTTTAAAGTAACATTTCGTTCTTTACTACTAAACGTAGCTTTCAATGAAAAAGCCCTTATTCAAAAGACTTTGGATGCTAGGAATTCTCTGGCTCACTCCGGAATATATTCAATGCCAATAGGGGAAATGGTTGTAGTCTCAAGAGTTTTGAAATTTACTTTAAAGTTGGAGATTATTAAAGTGTTAATTAATAATCCAACTTTTCACGATGATTTATTAACGGAAGCCACAAAGGAGATTTCTCAACTGGCTAAAATTAATGGGATTGGAAAAAAGAATTAGAGTTATTTAAGGGTCCAGTTGTTGGTGTTTAATCCCCTAAATTGAGCTAAACCCCAATAAATATGCAGAATAATCGAATTGTGTTAGTTGGTAATGGGCTGGATATTGCAGCTGGATTCAAGACAAGTTATCAGGAATTTATTAGATGGATTATTATTGATGATTTTGAAAATAGGGCTGATCCTTCTATTAGCCAAATTAGGTTAATAGAAATTAAAGAAAGTCAAGTATTGAGGCCTACAATTAATTTTCCGCAAAATCCATTGTTGTACGAAATTGATGATCCTCTGGAAATGATAAATCGTTTAAAAAACGCATTTGATGTTTCGATTATGAATCCTTTTTTTGAAAGAATTCTTGATCGGATTAAAACAGATAAATGGATCGATTTAGAACAATTCTACTTTAATGAGCTTTTAATCCTTTTTGATTCCTTTAGAAATATACACGGAAATAGCTTTGGAGATAAGGAGCCAGCAACTGTATTAAATGGATTGATGGTGATACTTGACAAAGACTTAATGAATTTATTGCAACACGGACAAATTCACAAGTTGATTTAGCGGAAATAGGTTATAAGATTAAAACGTGTTTAATACCAAAAAATGGTGGGCCTCTTAATCGAGGGAAAACTATTTTCGTGAACTTTAATTATTCCAACACCCTTGAGAAAATGAGGATTTTGGATAGAATTGGGGATAATGACGTAATCCTAAATATTCATGGAAGCGTTAATGATAAAAAATATCCAATAATATTAGGGTATGGGGACGATACTCATGAACGATACAAGGAGGTTGAGCAAAGTGGTGAAGACGAATTTCTCCGGTTTATTAAATCCTTCAGATATCAACGGTCCGATGTTTATAGAAACCTAATTAATATCATGTCTGAAAACCATTTTGATGTTTTTACTCTCGGTCATTCATGTGGTTTATCGGATAGGACCTTACTGAAAACCATTTTTGAGCATAAGCATTGTTCGACGATAAGTAGATTTTATTATAAGGGAGAAGATGAAGATTTTTATAGGCGAATGGCGATTTCGAGGCATTTTGACGATAAATTATTAATGAGAGAGCGGTTATTACCTTTTGATTTTGGACTGGAGATTCCACAAATGGAACAAGTGAACTAAATTTAGGGGTGACGATTAGGTTCTTTCTGTTTCTGTTGTTTGTACGGGGGGGATCACCCCCGAAATGAACCTAGTTAGTGAGTTTTATTTCGGTTTATCCCAACCCCGTAAACCAGGGAACGGTTTTTATTCAGTTAAAATCTGTAGGGACTAAAGTAACGGCATTAAAGGTGTACATTGCTCTGGGGGAAACTCAAGAGATAGATTATAGTCCGGTTGCTCGGGGTAATAACTATTCTGTGGATATGCGCGGCTTTAAATCCGGAGTTTACTTTATTCAGTTGTACGGAGACCTTGGAGAAGTAATTGGAACAGAGCAGGTTTTGGTGGAGTAATGGTTGTTGTGGATGCATTCTAACAATTACCCCCTATTTGATATTTAACAAATCAAGAACCATGAAGAAATTATTGTTTGGAGCCCTCGCGGCCATTGTGCTTTTTTCGGCGTGTAAAAAGGAAACCGAAATTTCAATTGATTTGAATAAAGCAACCGTACTGGAGTTTAATATTCTAGGAAATATGGATTCGGGCGAGGCTGGATCTGAGGTGATTAATCTTACTACAAATAAAGAATTGGCAGACAATTTGGATAAGCTCAAGTCGTTTGATGTCGAATCTTTTATTCTTACAACGGAAATATTAAGTGGAGGAAACGGAAATGATTGCTCTTTAAACTTTAAGGGTTCTATTGTTATTGATGGAACTTCATCGGTATTTGGGTTTTATGAACTGATTCCACTAAGCCAATTAGTTGCTGAGCCAGTGGATTTAAACCTGGATGAGAAAGTCAGTCAGAAAATCTTGAGTGCCTTAAAATCAAATCAAACCATTACGATGTACTTTACCCGGTTTGGTTCGAATAGTGGAGGTGCTTATGATATAAAAATGACACCTACCCTGAAGGGAAAAGCAGTTGCGGATTGCTAGATAATATTTATTGACATTAATAAAAAAAAACCAAGTGAAAGCTTGGTTTTTTTTTGAACACTATCCCGAAAAGTGTGTAAATGAAGAAATTAGACTTCTTGTCCTTCTTCCAAGTTAATTAAAAAGTAGACCAAAATAAGACCCCAGTTCAGGATGGGCTTTTTCCTTTTTTTGTTGTTTAGGCTGGTTGATTTTGCAAAATCGGTTGAGGGATATTCAAGTCTTTCCTGGTTTGAATTGAAATTTGGAACGAACCGAGTTAAGATCAAATTTCAAGCTAAACTTAGGTGCTTATTTTTTAAATAATTCTCGGATTGCTGTTGTTTGGATTTGAGGACAGAAAAATGGAAGTAAATAAGCAATCCTATCCCCCCTAAACCCTTCCCACACAAAACCTTCTTTGTTAAAAAGGTTTTCGGATTAATTATAGGCATAATAATTCCCTTTTTAAAGGCATTCTCAGAATCCGAATAAATAAGGCCTCTAGCCGTTGAATAGGCGAGGGAAAGTAGGGTTGTACCTATATTCAAATCAAAGACCACCTGGTTGGATTCGTTGGTATAGTAGTTTTCAATGTCTTCCAATTCAAAGAGAAAACCAAAGGAGTATTGGCAACAAAACGTAAAGGGGCGCCCTTCATCGAGGTAGCCGTTTAAAGTAATGTGAAGCTCCATTCTGACCAGATTCTTTTCAATGATAAATCCACTGCTGTGGTCTGCGCTTATTTCGGTTTGCCCGTTTATGAATTCCTCTCCTTCTTCAAAAGTGAACAATTTTTCAAGGCTTTTTTTCAAAGTACTGATGTCCCGAATAATTATTGCATCTGGGTCAATGGCTAATCCTTTTGTTTCCTTTTTATGAGGCTGCTGGCTTTTCATGTTCACTTTCCTTTTTATTGTTTTTCCAAACAACCGCCATTTCAGGCGCCTCATGGGGGGAAGTAGAGGAGAGTTAGATTACATTTTTTGTAAGTTTTCGGGTTAATAGGAATTCAATTTTATTTATTTTCCGGACTTTGTTGATATGCCTAAAGTGTTTGTAAATAAAGACTTTTACATGTTTAATTATTCTTATTTCTCAGGGGTTATCCTTTAAATACCCAGTTAAGAAAGCAACCTTTCCTTTTAATGTTGGTTTAGTAGATGTAACATTTAGTATAAACCTTAAACCACAACATCATGAAAAAATTTACCATGGCTTGCGCTATTGTCGCAGGTGCTTTATCCGTAAATGCCCAACAGTTAAATTGGGATATGTTCCTGCACGCTCCAGATACTATGGTCGGCTTTTATGAGGACCTATCTATTGATGCCGCCAATAATGTTTGGATTGCTGCTCCCAATGCAGGAGTTTTGAAATTCGATGGAGTTAATTTCGAAAATGTAGCCCCCTTGGACTTGGTGATGTACAATAACGCACCCAATGAGGTGGAAGTGGATGCCAATGGAGGTGTTTGGTTCTCTACTTGGGGATCCGGATTACACCATATTAACGGGCAAAACTTAGAGGAAATAAATACTCAAAACTCTGAATTAATCGATGATAGAATGTATTCCATGCACGTGGACTCCAAAGGAAATATTTGGTCTGTGTACAATGAAGATGGGGTAAGCAAATTTAATGGAACCCAATGGGAACATTACTACGATTACACCCTTGATGCCACAGATTATATTTATGCAACTACCATATTCGAGGCTAGCAATGGAAACATTTATGTTGGAACCAGGTATGGAGAAGTAAGCGTTTACGACGGCTCAACATGGACAGTTACAGTTCCAAGCACTCCGGCCGGATTTAGCCGAGTAATGAATTTTTCAGAAGATAATAATGGAAATATTTGGGTAGCAACATCTGGTCAAGGTCTTGTGAAAATCACGGCCAATGGGTGGGAGTACTTTACACCCAATAATTCTGGATTGCCTTCTTTAGAAGTTATTTGCCTGGAGTTCGACGATAATAACAATGCTTGGATAGGGACCACAAAAGGCCTGAGTTTTTTCAACGGTACAGATTGGTACACGTTTGATAAAGATAATTCACCCTTAGTTAGATCCGATGTTAACTCAATAAGTTTTGATGTTAATGCTGATATGTGGTTGGCTACAGGAAAAGGGCTTTTTAGAATTTCAAAAGAAGATCAACAGAATATGGCAGCAATGAGTGTTTTGTCTAAAAGCATTACTTCATTTAATGTATTGCCCGTGTATCCCAACCCTTTCTCAGAGGAGCTTTCTTTTGGTGTAGAACTTCAGAAACCAGCAAATATTCAACTTGCCTTGACTGATGTTTCTGGGAAAAGTTTGT
>JBLHJD010000114.1:0-8248 GCA_047618705.1 Luteibaculaceae bacterium | reverse complement strand
GAATGGGGATTCCGTAAGGCGAATCGAAGGCAGGGAAAATATTGTAAACGAGAAAGTATACAACAAAACCACCCAAACCACCAGCCAGATACAAGGGAAGTAGCTTTTTTTCGTTTAAAAAAGTGGTAAAAATGCGGGAAACAAAGTAGAATATCCACATGTTAAACGCAAAGTGCCAAAGGCCCTCATGGGCAAACATGTAGGTTAGAATGGTCCATGGCCGAAAAAGCATTTCAGATGCGGACGAATTGGCAGTAATTAAGGAAACAAAGTCAAACGGAATCCCCGACCAACGGTTGAGAATTACAAAGAAGTTGGTGAGAACAAATCCAACTACGTTCCAAAATAAAATCCGTTGCCAAAATGGTGCAGAGCGGTAATTCCAATTCATTATTTGCATACTAGTAAAGCTGATTTCGGTCTTTTTTCCAAAAACGAATTAAAATAAAGCCAAAAATCATGCCACCTAAATGAGCAAAATGAGCGACGTTGTCTGCCGGGTTAAATTGAACGCCAGAATACAATTCCAGCAAACCATACCCAATTACAAAGTACTTAGCCTTAATGGGAACGGGTAGGAATAATAACATCAATTCTGAGTTGGGGAATAACATCCCAAAACCCAGTAAAAGGCCAAAAACGGCACCAGATGCACCTACTACAGGAATGTTAAGGTGATAAAACATTTCCTGAGGGGTGGCAGTTCCCATTTCCCAGTATTTAATGGCCATGTATACCAAAGCAGCGCCTAGTGCAGTAACAAAGTAAAAAATCACAAATCGTTTTACTCCCCATACCCGTTCTAAGGCCGCTCCAAAAATATACAAGGCATACATGTTAAACAGGATGTGGTAGAAGCTCCCATGCATGAAAAAGTGAGTCAAAATTTGATAAGGCCTGAAGTGATCAGAACTTGGGGGATAAAGGCCCAACAAAAACTGAAGACTATCCTGTCCTTCCCCAAAAAGGAGGCTAGCCAAAAACATAATGATATTGATGGCTAAAATGTTGTTAACCGCAGTGTTTTCAAACCGGATAGATCTCATGAATTGAACTTTTTAAATAAATCGTCGGTGGTAAATGTAATAAATGTGGGTTTCCCGTTGGGCGCATAATTTGGCGTGGCGCAACTGAATAATTCATCAATGAGGTTTTGAATCTCCTCCGTGTTTAAATAGGTCCCTTTTTTGAGGGCTGTGTTTCGCGCAAAAATGGTGGCTAGTTTTTCTTGGATAAAATTCCCCTTCAGATTTTCACTGTGGCTCAACTCTTCCAATATTTCATCCACCAATTTCTGATAATGCAGTTGGGGAACACCACTTGGAACACCATTTACCACAAATTCGTTTTTCCCAAACTTATCCAACTCCAATCCCAAGGCTCTTATGTTTTCTAATTGATCCTCCAACAATTGGTGAAACTCGGTAGGAACCGCAACAGCTTCCGGAAACATTAGTTTTTGCACCTGGATGCTCTGTTCCGAATAAGCGGATTGAAAACGCTCAAATAAAATGCGTTGGTGAGCCTTGTTTTGATCAATTATAATCATCCCACTCTTCACGGAGGTGATAATGTAGCTGTTCGCAATTTGTATGCTTTGGTAAACCGGTGCCATTTCCTGATTGGCTTTATCGGATTTAGCTAGAGAGTCTTCCCGGTCCATTTCTTCCCTGCTCGCCAAATCGGCCTCCTTGTTGACCACATCACCTTGATCAAACTCTTTTTGGATCTGCTGCAAGGTTTCCCAACTGTCGCCCTTTAGTAAACTACTCTTACCATAGCTATAGTTTCCAGAACTAGCTGGTTTACGGCTTTGGAAAGGATTGTAATTGGGGTTAATGGTTATCGTGGGTTGTTTTAATGATTCAGGGGTAATACCTAACCCCATATCAATGGGCTCGGGGTTCTCAAAATCGATAGAAGGAACCATGTTGTTTTTCCCAAGTGTTTCTTTTACCGCAGAAACTAAGATGGCATAGATCTCTTTTTCGTATTGAAATTTTATCTCGGTTTTGGTGGGGTGAATGTTGATATCTACCGTTTGTGGGTCTAACTCAAAAAACAAGAAATATTTGGGATAGGAACCAGGCGGAAGTAACTGATCATATCCTTTGGTGATGGCATGGTGAAAGAAGGGGCTTCTGATGTAGCGGTCATTGACAAAAAAGTATTGGTCTCCTCTGCTTTTTACCGCGGTTTTTGGATCTGCAATGAAGCCTTTGATTTTTACTACACTGGTTTCAATCTCCACGTTGATGAGGCTTTTTTCCATCTTTTTCCCAAGAACATCCAAAACCCGCTTTTTTCGGCTGGCACTTGGTAAAATAAAAACCTCTTGTTCGTTGTGAATAAACTCGTACCGAATATCTGGATGGGCTAAGGCCACACGTTGGAACTCTTCCACAATGTGCTTGGTTTCGACACCATTGCTTTTTAGGAAATTTCGCCGGGCAGGGGTATTAAAAAATAAGTTTTTTACGCTGAAATTGGTGCCGTCCGCACATGCGGTAGCCTCGTTGGTGATAAAGCGAGAACCTTCAATCTGAATTTTGGTTCCCAGTTCTTTTTCCCTCCGTTTTGTTTGGAGTTCCACATGGGCCACAGCCGCAATGGAAGCCAAGGCTTCTCCACGAAACCCCTTGGTATGAATATTGAAAATGTCCTTAACCTCCTTGATTTTAGAGGTGGCGTGCCGCTCAAAACACAAGCGTGCATCCATTTCGGACATTCCACACCCGTTGTCTATTACTTGGATTAAGGATTTACCGGAATCCTTGATGATTAATTTTATTTTGCTGCTTCCGGCATCAATAGCATTTTCAAGCAGTTCTTTGACCACCGAAGCGGGGCGTTGAACAACCTCACCAGCTGCAATTTGGTTGGCTATTGAATCGGGAAGGACATTGATAATTCCGTCCATAATTTAAAATATGCCCTCCGTATCGATGTTTACGTATAGCTGGTAAAAAACATATAAGAGTCCTAATATGATGATGAGCATGCGGAAAGAACCTGAAATGTTGGCTCTTTTTTTATGTTCCCTTTTCCAATTACGAGTTAAACTCTCCTCAAACTCCTCCGTGGTTTGCCCCGTTTTTTGCTCAAAAGCTAACTCGCGCTTCATTGCTTCCCGCCGATTTTCAAAAGCTTCTTTTTGCTCGTTGTAATACCTCGGAGTAAATGTAAACTGCCGAGGTCCTTTGGATCTAAATACGGAAGGGAACTTTGGTGCTTTCATGTTCAACAAAATTACAGCTTTTTAAGGGGTAGACCAAGGTAGTTTTACCCACTTTGAAAAAAAAATGCAAACTACACTGATAATACCTGAATTAAGAACGGCTAATTGAATAATTTAGCGTGGAAATGAGGGGTGATATGCGCAAAGATTTTTTTTTACTGCTATTAATTTTTACATGCCTGAATACTTTTAGCCAAAAGGCAGAAAAGTTGATGGCAAAAATGACCTTGAAAGAAAAGGTAGGCCAATTGTTTATGGTGGCAGCCTATTCCAATAGAGGAGAGGAGCATGTGGCTGAAATAAACGATCTAATTACGGAATCCAAAATTGGGGGACTCATCTATTTTCAAGGAGGCCCGCACAGGCAACTTAATCAACTTAAAATATATCAAGATAGAGCGGATGTACCTTTAATGGTAAGCATGGATGCAGAATGGGGTGTAGCTATGCGGCTCGATAGTACTATTTCCTATCCCAGACAAATGTCATTGGGAGCTATTACGGATGTTCAGTTAGTTCGTCAATTTGGCGCACAAGTAGCAAAGGAATGCAAAGCCTTGGGGATACATATGAACTTAGCTCCTGTTGTTGATGTTAACAACAATCCCAAAAATCCAGTTATCGGAAACAGGTCCTTCGGGGAAGATCCATTCCAAGTTTCTAAACAAGGTCAGGCCTATTTAGACGGGTTGAATGATGAAGGTGTTATGGGGTGTTTTAAGCATTTCCCAGGACATGGAGATACCGACAAAGATTCGCACCTAGCCTTACCAACTGTTCCCCACGGCATGGACCGCTTGAGTAAGGTTGAATTGGTGCCCTTTGTGCAAGGAATAAGGAGAGATGTGCAAGGGATTATGGTAGCCCATTTATTCATGCCCGAATTGGATAAAACTAAAAATAGAGCGACTACACTAAGTCCCAAAGTGGTTACCCAGTTGCTAAAGGATAGCCTTGGTTTTAAAGGATTAATTTTTACGGATGCACTAAACATGAAAGGGGTAGCTTCCTATTATGCCCCTGGTGAAGTGGATTTGGAGGCATTTAGGGCTGGAAATGATGTTCTTCTTTTTTCTGAAAATGTAAATCTCGGAATTGAGAAAATTTTGCAAGCCGTAAAATTGGGGGAAATCCCAGAGGCACGGGTGGAAGAAAGTTGTTTGAAAATTCTGAAATACAAAGAGAAATACGGAATTCTGAAATCGCCAATTCTCGAGGATACAAATAATGTTGATGAGGTCCTAAGAGGAAAGGATGCCAGGAAATTAAAGCGAATCTTATTTGAACACTCTATTACCTTATTGCACAAAAAAGAAGGTGAATTTCCACTTTCTCGGGTAAAAGCAAAAAATGTATTGTGCATTGCTGTTGGGGCCGATTCTAAAACTGCTTTTCAGAAAACCCTAGATTTATACGGTAGGTTTCAACACACCCAAGTAGGTACACAAATAACCAGAAAGGAAATTGCCAATCTGAACCGCATGGCCAGTAAAGCCGATGAGGTTATAATCGCCATTCAGACAGGATCTAATAAGCCCAATTGGAATTATGGTTTGCAACTAACAGTGCGGAATCTGATTATTCAGTTGGCGAAAGAAAGCAAAGTACACCTTGCCATTTTTACCAACCCGTATTGTTTGTTGGAGTTGGATCACTTTGCTAGCCTGAGCAGTGTTACAGTTGCGTATCAAAACGATATTGTTGTGCAGGATGTTATGGCGCAAGCGTTTTTTGGTGTAAGCCCTTTTTTGGGAGAGTTACCGATCTCTATTGGTACTACTTTTCCACGGGGGTCCGGTATAAGAACTAAATCGATTTTTGAATTGGGCTATGCTTTTCCGGAAGAACTGGGGGTAGACCCAGCCAAGCTGAAAAAAATTGATGCTCTTTTGGAAAATGCAGTGAAACGCAGAGCCACCCCAGGTCTGCGCGTGATGGCTAGCAGGTATGGAAAGGTTTTTTATGATGAAAGCTTTGGAGGTTATACCTATTCCCTTAAAAACAGGGTAGAGGCAAGTACGGTGTACGATTTGGCCAGTATTACCAAGGTTATGTCCACCACAGCCATAGCTATGCAATTGCATGACGAAGGAAAGTTGGATATTCAAAAAACAATCGGAGATTACTTTCCCAATTTAGAGGATACCCTCGGCTATAAGGATATTGTATTAGCGGATATGATGGGCCACCAAGCTGGATTAAAGTCGTGGATACCTTTTTACCAGCGGTGGGTGGATTGCGACACCTGCGACTTGTGGCGTCCGAAATCCAATAAGGAGTTCGACAAAACCTTGGCAAGAAACATGTATACCACCGGTGCCATGGAGGATTCCTTGTACAAGATTATTCTATCTACCCCTTTTCGAGATAATACCAATTATAAATATAGTGACTTGGGGTTCTTTTGGATGAAAAAGGTCATTGAGAAAGTGGAGGGGAAATCCTTGGATCAATTATTCGATGCACGGATAAAAAAACCTTTGGGCTTAGCTTTTACAGGGTATAATCCCCTGAAATCTCTACCGAGTCAGTGGATAGCCCCCACGGAATTTGATGCTGAATTCAGAAAGCAACTACTCCAAGGTCATGTCCACGATCCTGGTGCCGCTTTTCAGAATGGGGTAGGAGGTCATGCAGGTTTGTTTGCAACGGCCCCAGAGGCATTACTCATTGCCAATGCCATGTTGTTCCCAGAAACCTCCGGATTGTGGAAAGAGGCTACCATGAATTTTTTTTCGTCTAGGCAATTTGAAAATAACGATAATAGAAGAGGATTGGGGTTTGATAAGCCTGTTCTTGAACCAGGACCTGGGCCAGCTTTTCCTGGGGCGCCAAGTTCTAGTTTTGGGCATTCCGGGTTCACCGGAACACTATTTTGGGCCGACCCTGCAACAGGATTAGTCGTGGTATTTTTGTCAAACAGGGTGTATCCAACAGCGAGTAATAATCTGTTGGCCAAAAAAGATTACAGATCAAAAACATTGCAATATTTTTTCGAATCCCTGGAAGATTGGATCCCCCAAGAAAAGGGATCATCGGCCTTGGGCTTGGTGAAATAAAAATAGCTTAGCATATGAACATTGGAATAGTTTGTTATCCCACTTTTGGGGGGTCCGGAGTTGTGGCTACTGAACTGGGGAAAGCCTTGGCTGCCCAGGGAAACAAGGTTCACTTTATTACCTACCAAATGCCTGTGCGTTTGGCTAGTTTAACATCCAATCTGTTTTACCACGAAGTAAATGTTTCGGATTACCCTTTGTTCGATTACCCGCCGTACGAACTGGTGTTAACCAGTAAATTGGTGAACGTAGTAGAAAATGAAAAGTTGGATATTCTCCATGTTCATTACGCCATTCCTCATGCCAGTGCTGCCCTAGCTGCTAAGGCAATTTTGGCACAAAAGGGGATACATATTCCGGTTGTAACTACCCTGCATGGTACAGACATCACCTTGGTTGGAAAAGACCCTTCCTTTGAGCCCGTGATTACCTACGCCATCAATAATTCGGATGTGGTAACAGCGGTTTCGGAATCCTTGGCAGCCGATACTAAACGGTTTTTTAAGGTTACCCGAGAAATTAAAACCATCCCCAATTTTTTGTGCATGGATAAAATGGATAAAGCGCGATTGGGACAATGTAAAAAGGCCCAATTCGCGGAAGAACATGAGAAATTATTGGTTCATGTATCCAACTTTAGACCTGTAAAAAGAATAGCGGATGTAATCCAGATTTTTTATCGGGTCCAACAACAAATTCCGGCGAAATTATTAATGGCAGGAGATGGCCCAGAGCGCACCTCAGCCGAATACTTGTGTCGCCAGTTGGGGATTTCGGACAAAGTAATCTTTGTAGGGAAGGTTAAAAACCCCTTGGAAGTATTATGCATGTCGGATTTATTTCTGTTGCCTTCCGAAACGGAGAGTTTTGGTTTAGCGGCATTGGAAGCAATGGGACTAGGAGTACCGGTAATCAGCACCAATTCAGGTGGACTTCCCGAAGTAAATATTCACGGAAAAACAGGGTTTACCGCAAATGTGGGAGATGTAGATAAAATGGCAGAGCATGCAGTTGCTCTTTTAAAAGATGAGGTGTTATATTCGCAGCTTCAAAAAGGGGCACTAGATCAAGCAGCCTCGTTTGATATATCGTCCATTTTGCCGCAATATTTAAGTATTTATGAGCAATTTAAAACTGCATTGACTAAATAGAAATTTTTGTAAAAAGGTTAATACCCAATTGGTGCAGAATTTCGACTGGCAATTATGCTGTGGATATAGGGTCGTAGTTGCTTGATAACGAAGCATACCCTTAACAAGATCTAGCTTCTACCCTTTTTACTTTAAGGACTTTTAACAAAAAAAAAATTTTGTTCCCGATCACAAGCTTGGTCTACCGATGGTCATGTTTGTGGAATTTCTTGTATGTCTTTTATTGATTCTTGTGAAAACTTCACTTGCAATAAACATTAATCTAGCATGAAATTCCTAGCATCATTTTTTATTTTTTCCGCTGTTTTTAATTCAGCAATTAGTTTCTCTCAGAACCAAACAAATATTAGCGGAACCATTGTGGACCAAGAAAACCAAGGTGTGGATCTAGCTTTGGTTTGGATACAAAATCTCAGCGATTCAGCTATTGTTAAGTCCGATTATTCGGATAATGATGGAAGTTTTCTATTGCCGAAAATTGGGAAAGGAAGTTATATCCTGAATGTGCAAATGCTGGGATTTGTTAAACACCAAAGTACCATTTCAGTTTCAGGGAGTCAGACAACTCTTATTTTGGATCCCATAAAATTGCTTCCATCTGTAACTGATCTAGAAGCTTTCGAAGTTTCACGAAAAGTGGGGTATGTGGAACGGAAATTAGACCGTATTGTAGTAAACGTAGGCTCTCTTATTGCCAACGAAGGTGGAGATGTAATGGAAGCCATGCAACGAGCTCCGGGGGTTACAGTGGATAATGATGGAAATATTTTGCTAAAAGGCCGGAGTGGAGTTAGTGTTTT
>JBLHJD010000113.1:0-8248 GCA_047618705.1 Luteibaculaceae bacterium | reverse complement strand
GCATCCCAAAGATCAGCCTTAAACAATTCGATATTTTGTAGAAAAATGGATATCATTTCTTTAGTTTTTCAATCTCCCTGAGCTTAGCCTTAAATGCATTGTGCTTTAAATGTGGTTTACACATCGCCATGCCAATGCAATATTTACTCATGCTCGATTTCCGTACCCCGTAGTTACGCAGGGCAATGAATGCAGGTGAATTTGGGTTGAATTTAGGTTGTTTTAATTCAATGACAACGATGCCTTCGGGTTTTTTTTCAACGTCCGAAGTTTCGAAATGCAATTCTAGATCCACAGTTATCCGTTCTTGGAACAATTCCGAAGCCAGGGTAATCCGCTTAAAATGGGTATCAATAACAGGGAAAAGTTCCATTTCCTTTCCAATGGTTTTAGCAATAAATGCCGCTTCATCTTCGGGTAAAAGATCGAACTGATCCTCTGGTGTTTTTATTCGGTTTTTGTGGGTAACCTTCTTATTGTCCTTCCGTTTTATCTCCAAAAATGCCAAGTTCGATTCTCGGTAATTCCGCTTCCGCACTTTAAACCGGTTAGACCGGGAATTGTGGTGCATGGTGTAGAAGTATAAATCGGCTGTGTCGAAGTATCGGGTGTTGTAGGTTTGGATGCGGTTTCCATTAATATCCAAAACACGGTAATGGGCACCGAGGTTTTGCATCCATTCCATGGCAACCGCGTAGGAAACCACAAATTTAGTATCCACCCGTTTCATGAGCTTTACCCCATCCATTTCTGAAAGGGTAATCGGGTCCAGTGTTTGTACAACCTGGCCCCATTGATCTAGAACGTGATTCGGTGAATTTTGCAATCGTTTAATCGAGTTTTAGAACCGTTAAAAAGGCTTCTTGTGGAACTTCAACACGACCAACTTGGCGCATCCGTTTTTTACCGGCTTTTTGCTTCTCCAGCAATTTACGTTTCCGAGAAATATCCCCACCATAACATTTGGCAGTTACATCCTTCCGAACCGCTTTTACGGTTTCACGCGCAATAATTTTGGCTCCAATAGCTGCCTGAACAGCAATGTCGAACTGTTGACGTGGAATAAGCTCCTTCAACTTCATGCAAATCTTTTTCCCCAGGTTAAACGAGTTTCCTCTGTGGATCAAGGCACTTAAGGCATCAACTTGCTCTCCGTTCAACAACAAATCCAATTTCACCAAATCAGATCGTTTGTAACCAGATGGTTGGTAATCGAAAGAAGCATATCCCCGGGATACACTTTTTAGTTTGTCATAAAAATCGAAAACGATTTCACCCAAAGGCATTTCAAAAGAAAGCTCAACCCGGTCTGCCGTTAGGTAAACTTGGTTGGTTAATTCCCCTCTTTTTTCAATACACAAGGACATTACCGTCCCAATAAAATCACTTTTTGTAATGACCTGAGCTTTGATGTAAGGCTCCTCAATAAAGTTGATTTTAGATGGGTCTGGAAGGTCTGATGGGTTGTGAATGTGCATGAAAGTCCCATCGTTTTGCGTACACGTGTAGCTTACGTTAGGAACCGTTGTAATTACGGTCATGTTAAATTCGCGCTCCAAACGCTCCTGGATAATTTCCATGTGCAACATTCCTAAGAATCCACAACGGAACCCAAACCCTAAGGCTGCAGAACTCTCAGGCTCAAATACCAAAGAAGCATCATTTAGCTGCAGTTTTTCCATGGAAAAACGCAGTTCCTCATATTCGTCTGTATCTACGGGGTAAATTCCGGCAAATACCATGGGTTTTACATCTTCAAATCCTTTAACCGCAATCATACAGGGGTTTTCGAAGGTGGTTAGGGTGTCCCCAACTTTTACATCCTTGGCCGTTTTAATCCCACTAATTATGTAACCAACATCTCCTGTTGAAAGTGTTTTTGTTGGGCACAAATCCATCCCTAGAACACCAATTTCATCGGCGTTGTAGGCTTTCCCTGTGCTCATGAACTTCACTCTTTCCCCTTTTTTTATGCTTCCGTTAAGGATTCGGAAATAGGCGATAATTCCTCTGAAAGAGTTAAATACCGAATCAAAAACCATGGCTTGCAATGGTGCTTGAGGGTCTCCTTTTGGAGCAGGCACTTTATCAATCACCGCTTTTAAAATGGCCTCAATACCGAGTCCTGTTTTTCCGGAAGCGGGAATAATGTCTTCCATTTTACAACCAATAAGCTCAATGATTTGGTCGCTTACTTCTTCTGGGTTTGCACTTTGCAAATCCATTTTGTTCAGTATAGGTATGATCTCTAAATCGTGATCTAAAGCAAGATACAGGTTCGATATCGTTTGGGCTTCAATTCCCTGGGTAGCATCAACTATAAGTAAAGCTCCTTCGCAGGCCGCAATGGACCGAGAAACTTCATAACTAAAATCCACGTGACCAGGAGTGTCAATTAAATTGAGCACATATTCCTGTCCCTCATGGGTGTGTTTCATTTGTATAGCATGACTTTTGATGGTGATCCCCCGCTCGCGCTCCAAATCCATATCATCGAGGGTCTGCTCTTGCATCTGACGCTCTGTAATAGTGCCGGTGGTCTGCAGTAATCGATCCGCTAAAGTACTTTTACCGTGATCAATGTGTGCTATAATACAAAAGTTCCGGATATTTTTCATGCTGCAAAATTAGAGCAATTTTGTCAATGAAAATCGGGCTTGACTTAAGATTTTGATTCCCCGAAAAAATGGCCCTTTTTTAAGCCTGGGAATTAGGGAACATTTTAGCTACATATTTCCCCAAAATATCAAACTCCAAATTAATGGAATCGCCTTCTTTTAAAGTATGGAATTGTGTGTGTTCGTATGTGTAAGGGATAATGGTGACTTCGAAATACCCTGATTTTTGCGTGTTAAAAGCAGTGAGCGAAACACCATTAATACAGATGCTTCCTTTTTCTACCAAAACATGATGCACTTCAGTAGGAGCGAAGGAGAATCCGAAAATCCAAGAGCCATCGCGTTCTTCTTTTTTGGTACAAGTCCCCAGTAAATCTACATGCCCTTGCACCAAATGGCCATCCAACCTTCCTCCATATTTAAGGCAACGCTCCAGATTAACCTTTTGATTCAGAGCCCAGTTTCCCAAACTGGTTTTGTCCAACGTTTCTTGCACTGCTGTTACCCAATAATAAGAACTTTCAATTTTGGTAACAGTAAGGCAAACTCCATTGTGTGCCACACTTTGGTCCACTTTTAATTCGGGCGTAATCTCAGATTCCACTTTAAAATGGATGTTACTTCCTTCTTCTTGGATGTCGGTAATCCGACCCAGCGTCTCAATTATTCCTGTAAACATAGTAGCAATTTCGGGGGCTAAATTAAGCGGATTTAATGAAGTCCAGTGTGCGTAATAAATCCATCGAGGTGGAATTGGCCCTCAGTCCCATTTTCCAAAAAGAAAACATCGACACCGTAATAGTACGTTCCTGCAACCAAGATTTTACCCGATTTTTGATGGGTCCCATCCCACTGAAATTGAGATTCAGTAGTTTCGAAAACCGTTTCCCCCCACCTGTTCCACACCTTGAGTTGGATACGTTTTACAAAACGACTGCTCAATGGGCCCCACAAATCGTTGATGCCATCCCCATTTGGGCTAAGGACATTGGGCAAAACAAAAGAGACACAGGGTGTAATACACTGCTGCATGCTCAAAGGCGAAATGTTGCCAATTAGATCTTGGGTGCTTACAGCAAAGCAGGTGTAATTTCCGATGGGAAGTTGAAATGTTCCGGTCCTACTTGTATACTGCCTGACCTGCTCGGGCACTCCAGCTTCCGTAAAACCATACAATGTTAGAGCACTCAAATCGTCTGCGCAATCTCCAATGAAATTGTATGCAAAAACGGGGCTTTTATCTCCTTCACAATCAATCTCCATGGTCCAATTGGGGAAACAAGGTGCCTCATTATCTACGGGGGTGGCACAGGAAATTTGGGAATAGTTGCTGGGTTTAATGGGATTGCCTGGGTAAAAACCGAGGGTCTTGGCTCGGAAACAATATTCCTGCTCATTGGTTAGGTTACTTAAAACAAAGAAGTCTTGGTTTTGAGCATACTCAGTTAACACGGTCCCATTTACCAATACTTCTTGGAAAACCCAGGCACTATCAATCCACGGTGCATTAGATATAACCCGCAGATTCATTTTTTTATCGCCAGGAAGAAGCTCCAGAAAGGGCGGAGCAAAGTTGGGCGTGGTATCTTTTTGGTTGCTGCTTTCCAATTCCGCCGAATAAATTCGGTTGTTTTGGGTGGTGTTTGCTGTGTGTAAAAAGGCGCTATCTAAACCTGAGTAACTGGGACTTCCATTGGTTTGAATTTCACCTCCGTTGTTTTTAAAAATTAACTGATACGCCGGAGGGAAGCTGGCAAGAGTATCCAACGCAGTGGGCAAATAAATGGCCAAACTGTCGGTTCCATTGTTTTGGTCTGTTATGCCAACACTTGCTTTACTCGGAAGAATAGCTTCTTTGAGGAATTCAGCACAAAACTCGGCAGAACTTTGACTTTCAGCTCCAATGTCGAACAAAGCCACCAAGCGGTAGCAATAACTAAAACCACTCAATACGTCCATATCCAAATAGGGCTGCCCGGGAATTATCTCCCCAATTTTGGTGTAACCCAGCACTTCCGGTATCCCTGTTTCGCAGTTTCCTGGAGTGAAGTTTACAGAGTTGCGTTTGCGGTACAGCGCATATTTTGGAGCCTCAGTGCACGTGTATATTTCCGTGTTAATGGCAATTCCTCCACTCACGACTTTGGCTGTTCCTATTATTGGAGCTGGCCCAATTACCGTGAGGTAGTAACTTTTGATGTCGACCAAAGGAAAGGAGTTGGTGTAATCGGTCGCTTTAATTAAAAAGCGGTAGGGATCTTCACGAACATCTTCACAGTTGGTGCTAACCGTTAAAATACCTTTCGAAAAAGGGGATTCTTGTGTATTGGAAAAAGTAGCTTTTGGAGGGAAAACAGAGAACATTTCACCGGTAAGATCCAACTTCACCGGTTCGTTATCGTTGTCGTTGGCTCGAAATTCCTTTGAAAAAACAGCGCCGGCGATTACACAGCTATCTTCAAAGGAAAAAATGCTAGGTGGGGTGTTGCTGCATATACCTACTGTAATCTGCATATCGCGCAAAATGGAGCCTACCTTTATATTATCGCGGTACTCGGTAATTTTAATAGCAATGTTGTATTCTCCCCCTTTTTTAGGGCTTTCCCAAATGAAATCCCCCGTTTTTTGATTCAAACTAATCGTGTTTTCAGGCCCCGGAATAATTTCGTTCGGTAAAGAATACAAGGGTACAGGTGCTCCATTAACTCCGCGGGGCGTAACCAATTCGTACGTAATGCTGTCCCCATCGGGATCAAAGGCGCCGGGATTATGAATGTAGGTTCGGTTGAGACAGGCTCGGTCTATGGGTGGGTTTAATAAAATGGCACTGTTGTTTACACCTCCAGAAATAAAAGGGTTGATAACCATTTCTGACTCCACATAAAAAGGGAGATCGATGGAGTTGGGGATGTTTTGGATTCCACCATTCCGGTTGAGGTCAAGAAAGGAAATTAAAAAAAAGCCAGGCCCAATAAAAGTATGGTCTGCTACATAAATGTTCCGCTTAATGTCTGGCCCCACAATTTCCTGACTGACACGGGCAACTTCCTCTGTTTCTTCGGAATCGCCCCAACTTACCTGTAAAGTAGGCCGATCTGCTTGGGTAGAGCTAGCTTTGGTGTAGGTGGTAAACGTAACCCGGTAGGTGAAATCATCGACGTGTACATACGTAATTTCTCCAGCCCGGTTGTGGGTAGCTAAGGCTGAACCACAGCTTAAGACGAAAACTACGAAAAGTAAAAAATTGTGTAACCTTACCAATTGCATTCCTATATCTTTGGCGTTTCCAAACAACTAAGGTACAATTACTAGAACGAAATAAATGACCTCAAATATTAGATTCTCAGAAATTAACGAAATAAATCAGGAAAGCGATGTGTTATACCTGATTTCCGACCGCTCCCAGTTAGCAGAGCTGGGATATACAGAGAAAGAGGCAGAATATGTTACGGCCTGTTTTCAGAAAAAAGAAAAGGTGGTTGCCGTAAATCATTTTGGCCATTTTTCCTTTGTTGCTTTGGTTCCTGAAGTGGACGGTGATGAAAAACGAGAGAAAGTTCGGTGCTTGGGAGACGAAGCCACCAAATTAGCGAATGGGAACAAAATTGAACACCTTCAGGTAAATGGAACTTTGGTTGGAGAAGAAACCACCCGTTTATTTCTCGAAGGATTGGCTTTGGCCAATTACCAGTTCCTCAAATATTATTCAGACTCCAGAAAAAAGGAAAATAGCCTCGTAGAAGTGGATGTTCTCGGTTTAAATGCGGAAGAACTTGAAGAGTTAAATGTGATTTTGGACGGGGTGTTTTTGTGCCGCGACTGGGTGAATGAACCCCACATTACCTTGGATGCGGTGGAAATTGCCGATCGCATGGAAACACTGGGGAAGGAAGCCGGCTTAAATGTGGAAGTTTTTAATAAAGAAAAAATTGCCGACTTGGGCATGGGAGGCCTTTTGGCGGTGAATTACGGGAGTGAAACTCCACCTACGTTTACCGTAAGTGAATGGAAGCCGGAGAACGCCAAAAACGAGAAGCCACTGGTACTTGTTGGTAAAGGAGTAGTATACGATACCGGTGGTTTAAGCCTAAAACCAACGGCCAATAGCATGGACTTAATGAAGTCCGATATGGGTGGTGCCGCCACTGTGTTTAGTGCCATTTATACTGCGGCACGCTTAAATTTGCCTATCTGGATTATCGCCTTGATTCCGGCAACAGATAACCGCCCCGGAAAAAACGCGGTGTGTCCTGGAGATGTTATTGAGATGTATAATGGCAAAACGGTAGAGGTGAAGAACACCGATGCAGAAGGACGCCTTATTTTAGCGGATGGACTTTCGTATGCAGAGCAGTTTCAGCCCGAATTGGTAATGACGTGGGCAACGTTAACCGGAGCGGCAGCCTACAGTATTGGGCCCCCAGCAGCAGTGATGATGGGAGATGCTGATGCTGAAACCAAAAAAATATTTATGCAATCTGCTTTTGCAGAGCATGAGCGTATGGTTGAGTTTCCTTTTTGGGCCGATTACGACGAAGAAATAAAATCCGATATCGCAGACTTATCAAACCTTGGCGGTGCCTGGGGTGGAGCCATTACGGCAGGTAAGTTTTTGAAGAATTTTACTGATTCCGATTTTCTGCACGTGGATATAGCAGGCCCTTGCTTTTTAACTTCACCCAGAACATACCAACCAAAAGGTGGTACTGGGTTTGGAGTTCGGGCTTTGATTAACTTTTTTAAAGCATATTAATAATGGTTAAGGAACAACATAGATTGAGAGTAGGAATAACCTGTGGAGATATTAATGGAATTGGGTATGAAGTAATCATTAAGGCGATTTCTGATCCCCGGATGTTGCAGATGATAATACCTGTTATTTACGGTTCAGCTCCCACACTATCGTACCACCGGAAAGCGATTCGGGCCAATGATTTTCAGTTTCAAATTGTGGATTCAGCGAAAGAGCTGAACAAAAAGAAGGTGAATATTATAAACGCCTGGACGGAAGAGGTGAAAATTGAATTGGGGAAGGCTAATCAGGTTTCGGGAAAAGCGGCCTTAAATAGCATTGAAATGGCTATTGGCGACCTTGCTGCTGGATTGTTGGATGTGGTGGTTACCGCTCCCATCAATAAAAAAGCAATTCAGGAAGCCGGATTTAAATTTCCAGGGCATACCGAATATTTGCAAAATTATGCCCAAGCACCGGATGCATTAATGATCATGTGCTCCGAAAACTTAAAGGTAGCCGTGGTTACAGGGCATATTCCTTTAAGCGAAGTTGCGCAAAACCTCACAACGGAGGACATTGTGGGGAAAATTAAACTCTTCCACGATAGTTTGGAGCGCGACTTTTTAATTCACGCCCCAAAAATTGCTGTTTTGGGCTTAAATCCGCACGCTGGTGAGAATGGAACCATGGGTGAGGAAGAGCAAAAAATAATTCACCCTGCCATAAAACAAGCGCGCGAAAGTGGGATTTTTGTGCACGGAGCCTTCTCGGCAGACGGTTTTTTTGGAAGTGCACAGGTTGGAAAGTACGATGGCGTTTTGGCCATGTATCACGACCAAGGATTAACTCCTTTTAAAGCATTGAGCTTTGGGGGTGGAGTTAATTTTACAGCTGG
>JBLHJD010000112.1:0-8347 GCA_047618705.1 Luteibaculaceae bacterium | reverse complement strand
AATATTCGCCTCAGGTTGAGTTCCGTATGTAGGCGCAACAGCCAGAAAGCTACTACTGTCCACCTTTACCCCATTTACAAATAACTCAAAAGTAGTATCTGTTCTCACAGAGGCCACATGAAACCATTCCGAAACAAAATTACTGTTATCCTCCGAAAGAGAATTAGACGCCCCATTTTCGTCATAACTTCCAGCGACCCATCCCATTAAACTTTGAGAGGTTTGATATGCGTAATGCATTGATTGGTCCTGCCCAACACGGCTTCCAATATGCAAAACGGCATAAAATTTCGAATTGGAAGGTTTGGATTCTGGTTTAACCCAAGCAGAGTAGGTGTAATTATTATGGAGCAAATTTTTAAAAGGGAGGGAAACATAGTCATCCACACCATCAAAGTGTAAAGATCCATTGGGTTTACCAAAACGGTCTTCGGCAAATGTTGCACCAAAATTTTCCCCATCATTACCTTGACCTGTGGAGTCTTTGACATTCCCATCGAAATTAAATTGTGCCGAAAGACAAGGGCTTTGTGCTTCAACACTGTGAATTCCAATAACAAAAAGGAGAGAAGACGTAATAAAAAAGTTAAAAACAAGTTTCATGATAATCGAAAATAGTCTCCAACAAGAATAACACTTTAAAAATAAAATTCGGCGCATTAAAACAAAAAAAGGATCGCTCAAAAAATGAGCGACCCTTTTTTTATGAAAAATCGGTGTATCTAATTTTAAGCCTCAGCCATAATAGAATTCAAAATCCCATTTAAAGTTGCACTTGGGCGCATTGCCTTTGCTACTAACTTTTCGTCAGGCTGATAATAACCACCCATGTCCATAGCTGGTCCTTGTGCATTATTTAATTCAGATACAATCGCGCCTTCCTTCGCTCCCATTTCCGCAGCAATTTTCCCAAAAATGGACTTTAAATCTGCATCTTCGTTTTGCTCAGCCAACCTTTGTGCCCAGTACAAGGCTAAGTAGAAGTGACTTCCTCTGTTGTCTAACTCCTTCACCTTCCGGGATGGAGATTTATCATTATCCAAAAACAAACCAGTTGCTTCGTCTAGCGTATTCGCCAAAACCTGCGCCTTATTGTTTCCGAATTTTTCTGCGATGTGCTCCAAAGAAACCGCTAAGGCTAAAAATTCACCTAAGGAATCCCAACGTAAGTGGCCTTCCTGCTCAAATTGCTGAACATGTTTTGGTGCTGATCCACCAGCACCAGTTTCGAACAATCCCCCACCATTCATCAATGGAACAATGGATAACATTTTTGCTGAAGTCCCTAATTCAAGAATCGGGAATAAATCAGTTAAGTAGTCACGCAATACATTTCCGGTTACAGAAATGGCGTTATCCCCCTTTTTTATTTGAGCCAAAGTGAAGGTACATGCCTCCATTTGGTCCATAATGCGGATGTCTAAACCAGCAGTATCGTGATCCCCTAAATAGGTATTTACCTTTTTAATTAACTCCGCGTCGTGAGCTCTCGACTCATCCAACCAGAAAATAGTCGGCCAAGAAGTTGCTTTTGCTCTTCCTACCGCCAATTTTACCCAATCCTTAATTGGAGCGTCTTTTACTTGGCACATTCTCCAAATATCTCCAGCTTCAACGGCGTGCTGCATCAAAACAGCTCCATCTTCACCCAAAACTTTTACCGTTCCATTGCTGGACATTTCAAAGGTTTTATCGTGAGAACCGTATTCCTCTGCTTTTTGCGCCATCAACCCTACGTTAGGAACAGTTCCCATTGTGGTTGGATCAAAGGCGCCATTCTTTTTACAGAAATCAATAACAGCTTGGTACAAATGAGCATAGCTGCTATCTGGAACCACAGCCTTGGTATCTTGAGCTTTTCCTGCTTTATTCCACATCATACCTGATGTTCTCAGCATAGCTGGCAAAGAGGCATCAATAATTACGTCAGAAGGCACATGGAAGTTGGTAATTCCTTTGTCGGAATTAACCATGGCAACATCAGGTCCATTGGCATAAACTGCATCAATGTCTGCTAATATTTCGTTCTTGTGGTCTCCCGGAAGTGTTTCAATTTTCTCTAATAAGTCCCCAAATCCGTTGCGCACATTTACACCTAACTTTGCAATAAGGGCAGCGTGCTTATCGAATACAGGTTTGTAGTATGCCATTACAGCATGTCCAAAAATGATGGGATCAGAAACCTTCATCATGGTTGCTTTCATGTGTACTGACAACAAAACACCCTGAGCACGGGCATCTTCAATTTCTTTGTGCAAGAAACTTACCAATGCTTTTTTACTCAAAAAGGTTCCGTCAATAATTTCTCCTGCCTGAACAGCCACTTCTTTTAAAAGCTCCGCTTTCCCTGAAGCATCCTCGAACTGGATATTTACTTTCCCTGCCTGGGCAATAGTTACCGATTTTTCATTGGCCCGAAAATCTCCACTTGCCATTGTAGCAATATGGGATTTGGAATCTGGACTCCAAGCACCCATGGAGTGTGGATTCTTTTTGGCGTAATTTTTTACTGCTTTTGGAGCACGTCTATCCGAGTTTCCTTCCCGGAGAACTGGATTAACCGCACTTCCTTTAATTTTATCGTACAAGAATCTAATTTGCTTGTCGGCATCAGAGCTTGGATTTACTGGGTAATCCGGTAAGGCAAATCCATGACCTTGCAATTCCTTAATAGCAGCCAAAAGCTGAGGAACAGAAGCAGATATATTCGGTAATTTAATAATGTTCGCCTCTGGTTGTTTCACCAGTTCACCCAATTCTGCCAAAGCATCAGATTGCTTTTGGTTTTCCGGCAAATAATCAGAAAACGTGGCCAAAATTCTACCAGCCAAGGAAATATCCTTTGTTTCGAAGCTGATTCCAGAAGTGGAAGTAAAAGCTTCAATGATGGGCAAAAAGGAATACGTGGCCAAAGCTGGTGCCTCGTCTGTTTTGGTGTAAATAATTTTTGGCGTGCTCATTATAAATTAATCGTTTTTATTCAAATTCAGATATACCTGTAATGGTCTCATTTTCAAGAACGCTAATTTAACGAGAAAAATCGAATTTCATCCTTCCTTCGTGAGCTTGAATTTCAGCACGAATTAACACTTTATGGTCACAAAAAAAGCTCCCTCAGTATTCCTGAGAGAGCTTTTCCATTATTCTTTTATTTCCTCAAAATCGATGTACTCACCGCCAGGATCTTTAAATCCATCCTTTTTGGGTTTTTCCTTTGGCTTCTGAGCCTTTTTTGCGCCTCTCATTGCCCTATAAATGGGCAAGATGTACCGATTCAAAAACCGAATCAGATAGTACACAAATACGAGAATGAATATGGTTTTTAATACCCCCATTATTTACTCAAATACAAGTTACGTTCCGAGTAAATTTCTCTGAAGTAAGGATCTTTCAATGAATCAATAAAGCGAATTGCTTCTCCGGTTGATTTCATTTCAGGCCCTAATTCTTTGTTTACATTCGGGAATTTATCGAAAGAGAAAACGGGGATTTTGATGGCGTACCCTTTTTTGCGTGGGTTGAAGTTAAAGTCCTTCACCTTCTTTTTCCCCAACATCACTTTAGTTGCATAATTCACATACGGCTCATCGTAGGCCTTCGCAATAAAAGGAACTGTTCTGGAAGCCCGTGGGTTAGCTTCAATAACATACACAATATCGTCCTTGATGGCAAACTGAATGTTAATTAAACCAACTGTTCTTAAGGCAACCGCAATCCGACGAGTAATGTCTTCGATTTGGTTAATGATAAGGTCTCCCAAGTTAAACGGAGGCAATACTCCGTAACTATCTCCCGAGTGAATTCCGGCAGGTTCAATGTGTTGCATTACCCCAAGAATGTACACATCCTCTCCATCACAAATGGCATCAGCTTCCGCTTCAATGGCTCCACTCAAAAAGTGGTCCAACAAAATTTGGTTCTCCGGCATCTCGTGCAGAATGTCAACCACATGGGTCTCCAACTCCTCTTTGTTCAGAACAATTTTCATTTTCTGACCCCCCAATACATAGGATGGACGCACCAATAACGGGAAACCAAGTCTGTCCGACAACTCCAAAGCTTGCTCAGCATCTTCTACAACTCCATATTCTGGATATGGAATTTTGTATTCTTTCAATAGGTCAGAAAAGCGTCCTCTATCTTCTGCTAAATCAAGTGCGTCAAAACTAGTTCCCAGAACCTTAATTCCGTAACGCTCTAGTTTTTCAGCCAGTTTTAGTGCGGTTTGTCCACCCAACTGAACAATCACTCCTTCCGGTTGTTCGTGTTGGATAATATCATAAATATGTTCCCAGAAAACCGGCTCAAAATAAAGCTTGTCGGCCGTATCAAAATCCGTGGATACCGTTTCTGGGTTACAGTTAATCATGATGGTTTCGTAGCCCTCTTCGCGAGCAGCTAGAACTCCATGCACACAACTGTAATCGAACTCAATTCCTTGACCGATACGGTTTGGTCCGGAACCAAGAACCACAATTTTCTTTTTATCTGTTCTTGGAGATTCGTTTTCCAAGTCGAATGTAGAGTAGTAATACGGTGTTTGTGCTTCAAATTCGGCAGCACACGTATCTACCATTTTGTACACCCGGTTAATTCCGAAATCCTTCCGTTTGGTATACACTTCGCTCTCCAAACATCTCAAAAGGTGAGCAACTTGCCTATCGGCATATCCTTTTTGTTTTGCCTCTAGTAGCAAGGGTTGTTGGATGTTTCCGATGTGAAATTTCTCAATTTCCTTTTCCATCAAAACCATATCTTCAATCTGGCGTAAGAACCAATCGTCAATTTTGGTTTTTTCGAAGATGGTTTTCATTGGGATACCCAACTTCATGGCATCATACAAATGGAACAAACGGTTCCAACTTGGCGACTCCAAACTCTTTAGAATTTCATCTTGGTTGGTTAATTCCCGCCCATCGGCACCCAATCCATTTCGTTTAACCTCCAGGGACTGACATGCTTTTTGCAATGCTTCTTGGAAACAACGTCCAATCCCCATTACTTCACCCACGGATTTCATTTGCAAACCTAAGCGGCGATCGGCCCCTTTAAATTTATCGAAGTTCCACCGTGGAATTTTTACGATTACATAATCCAGGGTAGGCTCAAAATAAGCTGAAGTGGTTTTTGTAATCTGATTTTTTAGTTCATCGAGGTGATATCCTATCGCCAATTTAGCGGCTATTTTTGCAATTGGGTATCCTGTTGCTTTGGAAGCCAAAGCTGAGGAACGAGAAACCCGAGGGTTAATTTCTATTGCAATAATGTCTTCTTCGTCGTCTGGACTTACAGCAAACTGCACGTTACATCCTCCTGCAAAGTCACCAATAGCCCGCATCATTTTAATGGCCATATCCCGCATTTTCTGATATGTTACATCAGAAAGGGTCATGGCTGGTGCAACGGTAATGGAATCTCCTGTGTGGATACCCATTGGATCCATGTTCTCAATGGAACAAATGATAATTACGTTGTCGTTTTTATCGCGAAGTAATTCCAGTTCAAATTCTTTCCAACCCAAAAGGGCCTTATCAATCATCACCTCGTGGATGGGCGACTTGTGCAATCCATCATTTAAGCATTGCTCAAATTCGTCGGCCGTATGAACCAAGGCAGCACCAGCACCACCTAGGGTATAGGAGGCTCTAATGCATAATGGAAATCCAAATTCTTGAGCGATTTTTTTTCCGTCCAAGAAGGACTTAGCTGTTGCTTGGGGGGCCATTCCAACACCAATATCCAACATCAAGTTCCGGAAACTTTCTCTGTTTTCAGTAATTTCAATGGCGGCAATCTGTACCCCAATAATCTTCACCTTATTATCTTCCCAAATCCCCATCTCATCACATTCGATGCACAGGTTAAGAGCCGTCTGCCCTCCCATTGTTGGTAATACAGCATCAATATCATGCAATGCCAAAATCTCTTCAATAGAAGCTGGAGTCAAGGGCTTCAGATAAATATTATCCGCAACTACCTTATCTGTCATAATAGTCGCAGGGTTACTATTAATAAGCGTAACCTCTATTCCCTCTTCCCTTAATGAACGTGAAGCCTGGGATCCGGAATAATCGAATTCACAAGCCTGACCAATAACGATAGGTCCACTTCCAATAATTAATACTGACTTTATGCTATTATCTCTAGGCATTTTTCTTTTTTTAGGTGACAGCCAAATTGGCGCAAAATTACAGGAATTTTAAAAATAGTGGGCAAAAAACCAATATTTAATCTACTTGAATTTGCTTGTCCTCTTTATTCAAATAACGTACATTTATTTTCGTGAGTTTAATGCATTTAATTGAGACGGATACGTTTATTTGGGAAGTAGCAATATATGGCGAAGGCACGTATCACTGGATGGCCTTTGCTGGGTTTGGGGAAACGCACATCTGCTACGAGCAATTAGCGAAACACCTTCCGGATAACCACCGACTACTGGTAATTAACCACCCCGCACACGGAAACTCTATCATCAAGAACAAGGCGGATTCTTTCCAACTATCTAAAGGGGAGTACCAAAGGGAAATGGAAGCCATCCTGTCCCATTTTTCCATTCAAGAATTTGGACTAATGGGATATTCCCTCGGAGGCCGACTAGCCATGACTCTAGCTAATCAATTTCCTGAGCGCGTAAAAAAAATCTTATTATTCGCTCCAGATGGTTTGCGAAAAACGCCTTTCCATTTTTTGGGCAAACTTCCTAAGATCACTTCGCCCATTTTTAATTTTATTCGAAAAAAGCCAGGATCAATTATTGCCACGGGGAAGTTTCTCAACGCAAGTGGGATTATTCCGGACATGGTATTTAAGTTTTCTACCATGCAATTACAAACCCAGGAAAAAAGAAATCAGCTATACATGACTTGGTTTGTTCTTAACAACATTTTCCCGAACCTCAAAAAACTAAGAAAAAACGTCCAGACCCATGGAATTCAGATGGATGTGTTTATGGGAACCAAGGACCCCATAATTCCACTCAAACACCTCAAGGTATTCAAGCATTGGTCTCCCAATGAAGTGGTTATCCACAAAATACCCACCCGGCATCGGATTTTGGACCATTTGGAATTTAATCAATTCTTCCCAGCTCAAAAACTTCAATTACAGGCATAAAAAAAGGGAATCCCAAATGGAATTCCCTTCTATATAGTAAGATGATGTAAATCTTATCTTTTGTGGCGAGGCTCACAAGAAACCGTAAGTTTCTTACGCCCTTTCTTACGACGTGCTGCAATTACCTTTCTTCCGCTTACGCTAGCCATTTTGTCACGGAAACCGTGCTTGTTTTTTCTTTTTCTTCTTGACGGTTGGAATGTCCTTTTCATCGTTCCTTATTTTCGGGTTCAACTTGTAATTGAGGAGGCAAAATTAGTACTTTTTACTTCTCCCCCAAATAAATCCAACAAAATTTCCCAAAAATAAATCTCAGGGCATATTTTAATCGTAGGATTATGGTGCAAACGTAATCATTACATTTGCGCCGTCAAAATATATTTGAATAACATGTTTGGAAGAAAAAAAGAAAAAAAGGAACGGGTTAAAATCTCCAAGGAATCTTTTCGTAAAGCAATGCGGATATTTACTTATCTCGCACCCTTTAAAGCCAAGTTTAGTTTTGGTCTTTTCCTTCTGCTTCTTAGTAGTGTTACCACCATGCTATTCCCTGGTTTAATGGGAAAACTAGTGGATGCTGGTAATGGCACCGCAACACCGACTAACCTCCCTTTTGACCTAGACAACATCAATTCGGTTGCCTTACTTCTTTTTGGGGTTTTTGGCGTTCAAGCCATCTTGAGCTTTTTCCGAATATACATCTTTGCCGATGTTACCGAGCGGATGATCCAAAATTTGAGATCCGATAGTTATTCTCACCTCATCCGGTTACCTATTCCCTTCTTCAACAAAAAACGAGTGGGTGAATTATCCAGCAGACTTGCAGCGGATATTACCCTGGTTCAAGAAGCCTTCACCGTAGATTTGGCCGAATTACTTCGTCAGATTTTAACCATATTGCTGGGAGTTACCTTTTTGTGTTTTTATAGCTACAAGTTAACCTTGGTAATGCTGTGCACCTTACCTGTTATGATGATTGTGGCTGTCATTTTCGGAAAGTATATTAAAGGATTATCCAAAAATGCGCAGGACGAGGTAGCTAAATCCAATACAATTATTGAAGAAACCCTTACTGGAATTCAGAACGTAAAAGCCTTTATTGGTGAATTGCGCGAGATCAAAAGATACAAGACTAATACCGAAGTTATTCGGAAAATAGCCATGAAAGGAGCTAAGTGGAGAGGTTTGTTTGCCTCCTTCATTATCTTTTGCATGTTTGGTGCAATTGTGG
>JBLHJD010000111.1:0-8351 GCA_047618705.1 Luteibaculaceae bacterium | reverse complement strand
CCCTTTTAATGGCAACGGTTTACGAGAAAATCAGCCCCAAATTTAAGCTAATCGAAAAAGCCGGAATCCCAATAGCCTACAACATCGAATGGATGGAAACGTCCCCTTTAGCTAGAGCAGAATGGCTAAAATTTGCCGCTTTGTTCTTCGGGAAATGGGACCAAGCCGATTCCATTTTTAAAAGCATCGAGGAGCAGTATTTGGCTGTACAAAAAATGGCCCAAAAATCCGACAAAACGCCACACGTACTTTGTGGAGTACAATGGAAAGGAACCTGGTACATTCCAGGAGGAAACAGTTATATCGCTGAACTAATCCGGGATGCCGGAGGAACCTATTCTTGGATACAAGATACAACGTCAGGAAGTTTGCCTTTGAGCATTGAAAACGTACTCGACAAAGAAATGAACGCAGACTTTTGGATTAACCCAGATGGGATGTCGAGCTTATCGGACATTGTCCGGAACGATGAAAGAAACACCCTATTTAAGCCATTTGGAACTGGGGAAGTGTATGCCGCCTTAAAAAGAACAGCACCCAATGGTGCCAACGACTACTGGGAATCAGGAATGGTAAATCCGCATTTAATATTGGAAGACTATGTCCGCATTTTCCACCCAGATGTATATCCCAACCGAAGCTTTCATTTCTACAAAAAACTCGAGAAGGAATGAGTACCTTGTGGAAAAGCCCTAAACTTCTTTTTATCTGCCTGGCTAGCTGCACCTTTCTAATGTTCCTGCTCAACATCATGGCCGGGTCCGTTATTATTCCCCTATCCGAAATTTGGGAAATCATTGCAGGAGGAACACCCTCCAAAATAACCTGGGAGTTCATTGTCCTCGAATTCCGAATCCCCAAAGCCTTAACCGCCCTGCTCGCTGGATCTTCCATCGCTGTTTCTGGACTCTTAATGCAAACCCTTTTCCGCAACCCCTTAGCGGGTCCATTTGTATTGGGTATTAGTAACGGCGCCAGTTTAGGAGTAGCCGTTTTGCTGATGGCAGGCGGAACCTTTTTTGGATCCTTAATCGCCTCAGGGAACTGGGCCATTATTTTTGCAGCCATTTTGGGCTCTTCTTCCATCCTCTTTTTGGTCTTGCTTGTATCCAGTAAAATTAAAGACAACGTTTCCCTCCTTATTATAGGGCTCATGGTTGGAAGTGCCACCGGAGCAGTGGTAAGTGTTCTCCAGTTTTTCAGTGATCCACAGACCTTGCAAACTTATATGGTCTGGACCTTTGGTAGTTTATCTGGTGCCACCTGGTCTCAATTAATTTACCTCGCGCCTATTACCCTCGTTGGATTGCTCATCGCCGTTTTTTCTCAAAAAAATCTCAATGCCTTTTTACTGGGTGAGGACTATGCCAAAACCTTGGGTGTTCACATCCGTAAACAACGCTTTATTCTCATCATTGCAACCTGCCTTTTGGCCGGAGGAACCACGGCCTTTTGTGGCCCCATCGCCTTTATTGGTATTGCCATCCCCCATTTAGCACGGGCCCTTTTCAGAACATCCAACCACCGCATTCTCATCCCTTCATCCATTTTTATTGGTGCCTCCATTTTGCTTTTGTGCGATGCAATTGCGCAATTACCGGGTTACCAAAAAACGCTTCCCCTAAATGCCGTGACAGCCATTTTTGGATCACCCGTTGTTATCTGGATCGTCATTAAATCCAGAGGCATGAAATCTGCTTTTTAATATGGAAAAGGTGATTACATTATCAGACCTCAACCTCGGGTACAACAAAAGAGTAGTGTTAAAAAACATCAACGCTGAGTTGCACCAAGGTGAACTATTGGGTTTATTGGGGGAAAACGGAAAAGGAAAATCTACCCTACTCCACACCATTGTGGGCCTAAAAAAGGCCTTTTCGGGTACCATCCAAATCCAAGGAAAAAACCTGTCGGAGTTTAAGTCGGGAGAACTGGCAAAAGCTATTAGTGTGGTTTTATCCAACAAAGTTTCCACCAACCAATTTTCGGTAGAGGAACTAGTCAGCTTGGGCCGAATTCCGTTTACCAACTGGTCAGGAGCACTTAGCGCCGCTGATCTAGAAAAAGTAAAGTGGGCCATGGACCAAGTGGAAATTAGCCATTTGGCCGAAAAAAGGATGGAAGAAATTAGCGACGGAGAAAGACAACGTACTATGATAGCCAAAGCTTTGGCTCAAGACACTCCCATCATTCTGCTAGATGAACCCACCGCTCACCTCGATTTAAACAACCGGGTTGCCCTACTCAACCTCCTCCGTAAATTGGCGAAAACTACCGGAAAATCTATCTTGTTTTCAACCCACGAATTGGAGTTGGCAATTCAGCTTTCAGACCGATTGTGGATTATTGACAAAAATGGCACCCTCCACCAAGGTTTTCCCGAAGATTTGGCCCTAAACGGCACATTTAACACCATTTTTGACTCCAAAAACATCCAATTCGACAAAAACAGTGGATCTTTTAAAGTCGATACTGATTATTTGAGCGGAATTAAAATCATCAGCCCTAACCCCCAATTATTTTGGCTCGAAAATGCCTTGCGGAAAATAGGTTTTCACCAAGACTCCAAGGCCAATATTTCCATTGAGTTTATCGAAAACAAGGGTTTTTCGCTTCAGGATAGAACAGGCGAACAATGTTTCGAAACGGTACAAACATTAATCACAGGCTTGATTTTAAAAAAGCCCCTCCAGAACTAAAAAAATGTAATTTCGCAATTCATTAGGTGATCTCGAAAGAGGTTGAAAAGGGAATCCAGTGTAATTCTGGAACTATCGCCGTAGCTGTAAATCCCCGATTCCCGCCGGCGGGAATGAAGGTAAACTATAGATCCACTGAGAAATCGGGAAGGATTGTTTACCGGGGAAAGTCAGAAGACCTGCCTTATGTTTAACTCATAGCTTTCGGACGAAAAGTAATTGGGGAAAAAGTTTCTCCAATCTTTTTTGATGTGCTGTGGCATTTAAACCATAGTAAACATGAAAAAATTATCCCTTTTGGGAAGTGCCCTGCTACTATTAGGAGCCACCCAAACAAATGGACAAGAGGCGGATCAACGCCAATTAGTCTTGCCTCAATTCACCGTTTCGGTGACCAGAACTGCAGCCAACGACTCTACCACGGCTCAATCTGTTACCATTATCACCAAAAGTGAAATCCAACAAACTGGAGCCACCGAAATAGCCGATGTGCTAAAAAAAGTAGCTGGATTGGATGTTGTTCAATACCCAGGAATGCTTTCCGGAGTTGGAATTCGTGGATTCCGCCCGCAAACAGGAGGTATCAATCAAAAAACATTGGTGCTTATAAATGGTCGCCCATCTGGAAGCTCCAACATCTCCTTGATTGGTGTTAATAACATTGAGAAAATCGAAATTCTGAAAGGGGCCTCCTCTGCACTTTATGGCTCACAAGCCATGGGAGGAGTAATCAACATTATTACGACCAAATCCACCGAAGAAATCACAGGAAGTGTTGGTATTAGTTACGGAAGTTACGATACCAAAGATGTGAATGTAGCTGTTGGCGGTGACATTATTCCTGGAATCGACTTCGATTTGGGGATTAATCACCATGCCCAAACCAACAACATCAGTTACGGAAATGGAAATCTGTTCCGGGATGCTTTTGATTGGAATACCGTAAATAGATCTTACTACAACTCGGCGTACCAAAACCAACCCATCGACTCGATTAGATCGGAACAGGAAGGTTCATTGGACGGGGAATCGCGCCATTATACAAAACAAGTAAGTAATAATGTACGGGTCCGTTTGGGTGCAGATCTTTATCAAGATTGGCGTTTGGACATTAGCGCTTCTGGTTTTAGAGCCGAGGATGTGCAATCTCCGGGAGACAACACCAGCGCCTTTACTTCATTGAGTTTAAAAAACCCAGAAAGAAACAGCTTTGATGCTCGTTTAACCGGGAGCATTGGAGAAAACCACCACATTAGCCTAACGGCATACAGCTCCAATGACTTTTCGGATTACCGATCGGTTAACAACGGCGTTCCTTCTGATTTTGTTACCTACAAAGGATCAAACAAGTGGCAAGGGATTTTGGTACAAGATAATTTCACCTTCAAAAATGGAGAAATCACTTTTGGATTGGACAACACCAAAGCAAATGCTTTTTCTGAGAGTTTTGATTTTGTAAGCGGGGAAAAATCCGCACCATACAATCCGGATTGGGGAATTTATTCGAACGCTGCTTTTGCCCAAGTGAAATATGGTTTTTTTGCCAATAAACTAGTCCTTAATGCTGGGGCTCGCGCCGAAACCATCACTTTTGATGTGTTGGAAACCGAGTTGATGGAAGGCGTTGTATTTGGACAAGAAAAGTATGATGTTCTGAACAAGAACTTCGGATTGGTGTACAACATCAACAAAGGACTTCGATTCCGTGCAAGCATGGGCGAAGCATTCGTAACTCCCGAGGCGTACAAAGTAGCTGGATATTCCACCTTTGGTGCCGCAAAGCCCAGAGATGTAATTGGGAATGTATCAGTGACCTACGGAAATCCAGAATTAAAACCAGAGGAAAGTGTTAGCACAGAACTTGGTTTTGATTTGAACCACGAAGAGTCTGGTTTACAATTTTCTGCAGCCCTTTTTAATACGGCTGTAAAAAACAAAATCACCAGTACCGAATTTACACTTGGAGACGGAACCGAGTTCACCGCAGATGGAGATACCATTACCGGATATTCGAGTTACAGAAACGCAGATGGTGCAAAAATGAACGGAATGGACTTGAGTATTTCATTCCCTATTTGGCAGTTAGCTAATGGGGAAAAGTCCCTGACTTCTTTTGCCAATTTTGTTGCTTATTTCGATCTGAACGAAGAGGTGAAAAGTAGCCAGCCAGGTGTTGCTACCTACAACAAACCTATCCAAAATGTGGCCAACAAAACCGCCACATTCGGATTACAATGGAATTCAAAAAAGATTCAATCCCGACTTTCTGGGCGGTACGTAGGAACCCGTTTTGATACTGACTTCAATGACTGGATGAATGTGCCAATCATTGAATACGCTCCCTTTTTAACAGTGGATTTTTCCATTAGTTACAAAATTCACAATCACTTTACCATCGGTGCCCAAGTAAACAACCTTACCGATGAAAACTACTACGAAAAACGAGGATTTAACCTTGCTGGAAGAAATGCAAATCTGAAACTGCAGTTCTTATTTTAATCTTCTTTTATTATTTTTTTTGAGGCCCCAAGTTACTAGTAGCTTGGGGCCTTTTATTTTTACGCCATGTCCCACTCCTTTGTAATATCTGCTCCCCACAGCAACTCCGGCAAAACGGCTTGCACCTTGGCTCTAATGAAGGCCTTTAAAACCCAAGGATTAAAGGTCCACGGATTTAAATGCGGCCCCGATTACATCGATCCCATATTCCATGAAAAAATGGTGGGTGCTAAAAGTGTAAACCTGGATGGGGTTTTTCAGGAACAGGGAGAAATGCAATCCTTATTTCAACAATACCAAGTACCCAATTCCGTATCGATTGTGGAAGGAGTAATGGGGCTTTTTGACGGATCTGAAGGCCGGAAAAACAGTACAGCAGACATTGCTATCACCTTAGATATCCCGGTAATTTTAGTGGTAGATGCCTCCGCAATGGCTCACAGTGTTGCTCCCCTTGTTGCTGGATTCAAAAACTACGACCCCAAACTAAAATTTGCCGGGGTAATATTAAATAAGGTCGGGAGCGAAGGACACTATAGGATGCTCAAATCCGCCCTCGACTCCATTGAAGTACCTTGTTTTGGATGGTTTCCGGACAGCCCCCTGTTGCAAATTCCTGAAAGGCATCTTGGCTTGGATTTTAGCCACGAAATATTTGAAACTTCCGAAACAAACGTCGAAAATCTAACAGAACATTTGGATTTGGATCTGATTTTGGATACAACGAAGAGCAAAAACACCGCGAATCAAGCGTTAATACATCCAGAAAATGAAAAAAAGGAACTCCCCATTTGTTCCATTGCACAAGATGAAGCCTTCTCGTTTTTATATGCCCAAAACTTAAATCAACTTCGGGGAAAATACCAACTCGTTTTTATCAGTCCACTTCGCGATTCGGCTATTCCTACTAATACCCAATTGTTGTATTTCCCAGGAGGATATCCCGAATTGCACCTCGAAGCCTTGAGCAATAATACCGAATTCATAAAATCGGTTCAGCAGTTTGCACAAAATGGAGGCGAGGTGTTTGGGGAATGCGGAGGATTTATGTACATGGGTGCTGCAATTATTGGCACCGATGGTCGCTCTTACCCTATGCTCAATATTTTCTCGAGCATCACGAACTTTCAACATCCAAAAATGCACTTGGGTTACCGAGAACTACATCTGAAAACAGGAGTCCTAAAAGGACATGAATTTCATTTTAGTCGACTCCAAAATGAGCCCGAAACCGACCTCAGGGTAAAGCACCAAAACAGCATACACAATTCACCTTTTTACCTATCCAATGGGTGCATTGGCTCTTTTTGCCATTTTTACTTTGGCAGTCACTCTTCCTTCCCCCTTTTTTTGAGTCTTTGGTCGGACAGGAAGTAAGCTAATAAATATTTACATTAGAAGCATGAAAAATGTACTGTTAATCGGAATCGTTTTCTTTTTTGGGACCTTTGTTTATGGACAAAAATGCTCGAAAGATCACGGTCATTTCCAAAAGGCCAACAACTCCCTGAGTGATTCTATTGACATCCTTCATTACACCTTAAATTTAGATGTGACCGACTTTTCTGGAAAAACCATTTCTGGGGTGGCAGAAATTTCCTTGAAAGCAAAAGTCGATGGTTTAAACTCCATTCCCCTAGATCTTTCAGCTCTTACTGTTAGTGCAGTTGAAGCAAACGGGTTTCCGCTCAACTACACGCACAACGACGAATTATTGCTAATTTCCATTCCGACCTTAAACACCGGTGAAACCCTCCTACTAAACATTACTTATGGTGGTTCTCCCATCCTTGATCCTTCCACTTGGGGCGGTTGGTATTGGACGGGAGTGTATGCCTTTAATCTGGGTGTGGGGTTTGAGAGTTACCCCCACAATTTCGGAAGATCTTGGTATCCCTGTGTCGACAATTTTGTGGAAAGAGCTACGTATACTTTCCATATAACTACCACCAGCAACAAAAAGGCCATTTGCAATGGTTTATTAACGAACACCACAGACAATGGTAACGGAACAACTAGCTTCAGCTGGGAATTGAAAGAAGAAATCCCAACCTACCTGAGTTGTGTTGCAGTGGGGCCGTATACTGAAACTATTCAGCAATTTACCAGTGCGCTAACCGCCAATGTAATCCCAATGCATTTAACTGCAGCTGGAGGCGATATGCAAAACATGATTAACTCCTTTGCTAATTTGGAGAACGCTATGTTCGCCTTCGAAGATGCGTTTGGTCCTTATCATTGGGAAAAAGTAGGTTTCCACTTGGTTCCTTTTGGATCAGGGGCCATGGAACACGCTACAGCCATTGCTTATCCGCAAAATTCGGCTGACGGAGGATTGGGCTCAGAAACATTGATGGCACATGAACTAAGTCACCATTGGTGGGGGAACTTGGTCACCTGCAGAACAGCGCAGGACATGTGGATTAACGAAGGAATGGCCTCCTTTTCTGAACGGGTCTTTACAGAATCACTGTACGGCTGGGATGCGTATATCCGGGATATAAAAAACAACCACATGGACGTTCTCCGGTATGCCCATGTTGCCGATGGTGCCTTTTATGCATTGCATGAAGTTCCGGAGGCCGTAACCTATGGTGATCATTCTTATAACAAAGGGGCTGATGTAGCTCATAGTTTGCGTTTTCACATGGGTTCGGACTCTTTTTACTCGAGTATGAACACCTTCCTTCAAAACAATAAATTTAAAGATGTTGACGCCTTCGATATGCGGGATCAACTTTCCACTATTTCTGGAGGGGACTTAAGTGCCTTTTTTGATGGCTGGATTTTTAAACCAGGCTTTCCTGCTTTATACATAGACAGTACAGAGTGGAAAACGAATGGTGGGAATTACGATGTAATTTTATACAACCGCCAAAAAACCAGAGCTGCACCTAATGAATTTAATGACATTCATATTGAGGCCAGTTTCCTAAAACCTGATTGGACACTGCACCACGAAAGTATTCAACACGATGGAGATTGGGATAGTGATACGGTTTCATTAAATGTGGAGGTAATCCCCAATTTTGTTTTTCTCAACGGGCAGGATAAGTTAAGTCAGGCCACCACCGGTGAGCACCTTATTCATTATGCCACCAATGCAAAAACATTGGATTATGCCTTTTTCAGGATAGACCCAATTTCCAACCC
>JBLHJD010000110.1:0-8436 GCA_047618705.1 Luteibaculaceae bacterium | reverse complement strand
AAATATCTGCAACCAGATGGGGTTTTAAATGAAGGCGATTCAAAATCGAACCACTGTATCCGAGAACCGGATGGATAAGGATATGAGAGGCAAAACTCCGCTGCTAATTAGCAGCGGAGCCGTCTCTCGATTATATGATTTTATTGACTTACTTTAATAAATTAAGAGTCTCCATTTCTTGATTATCTAGGCCTACTTGCCCCGCTATTCCCCGATTATATGTTTTTATAGCACCGCTTAGGGTAAATAATCTAATTAGGGCCCATATTCCGAGTCCACCCATAGTTATATAGTACAATACCTGAATTCCAACTTTACCAAGAGATCCATAAGACCAACCAAGTAAAAGAAATAACAACCAAATTGTTGTTGGGTTTGCCTTGCGACTTTCGTAAGCTAATAATTTGTTAGTGTCCATTCTGTTTTATTAAAGTTGTCCTACTCATAAGGCTTTTCGGAATCCGCCCTGTTTTTTTTAATGGTAGCTGGTCTCCATTATTTCCATCAAATTCTTTGATGGAAAGAAAATTAATTATCAAGTGGTGTCAAGAGTTCTCTTGGTGTCAGACCATTGAGTTGCTTTTTTACACAACTACATATATCCTCACCAAATTACTCTTTTAGGGAAGCAATTTGGAACTTAATCGGGAATTATTATTTATTAAGTATTTGATTGACCTATTGCCCAATCCGAAGTTCGGCTTTCCCTTTTTACTTAGTGCAAACAAAAATATCTTGAAATGCATTACTTCCAACAGGTTTCACTTCCTTGAGAAAGACGACGGCTTTGAAAAATAATGCACAAAAAAAGCCGACATTTTCCTGTAAGCTTTTGAGTGCCCAAAGCGGGTTCCGATAGCCATCGGACCGAGCCCGCACAAATGGCCCTTAACTATGCTTGTCTACCTCCCTCCCGATACGCATCGGGAACCATCGGGATCTAGCATTAGCGCTATTCGTTAGTTTGGGAATGATCTGCTCCAATCCAAGTTCATTGACAGCCACAAAAAAAGCCTACAGTTTCCTGTAAGCTTCTTTGTGCCCAGAGCGGGAGTCGAACCCGCACGCCCTAACGGACACATGGCCCTCAACCATGCCTGTCTACCAATTCCAGCACCTGGGCTTAGGTACTCGCTCCAAATATAAGAGAAGCTTTGGTATATGAGCTTAATGCCCAATAAAAAGCCTCCAGTGCATGGCAAGGGAGGCTTCTTGTGATCCCGCTGGGGCTCGAACCCAGGACCCTCTCCTTAAAAGGGAGATGCTCTACCAGCTGAGCTACGGAATCAATTGCTTTCGGTTAGTTGGTGATCCCGCTGGGGCTCGAACCCAGGACCCTCTCCTTAAAAGGGAGATGCTCTACCAACTGAGCTACGGAATCATGTTTTCCCGAAAGCGGATGCAAATATAAAGGTGTTTTTGGCTAATACAAGGGAAGGCTATACTTTTTTTTATTCCCTTTTTAAATCAGTGTTTTATATGCTACACAACAGGGTGACGCTCAAAGGTTTCGGCCCTGTTAAATAAATACCGATAGGTGGCCATTTCTTGCTCTTTTTGACATCCAATGGCCTCAATTATGTTCACCATCTTACTATTGAAGTCCCCAATCCACGTAATGATGTACTCATTGTAATTTTTTTGATCCTGAAGTTTCTTGGCCAAATGATCAAAAATTAACCCTTCCACTCCCTGTCCCTGAAATTCAGGTGTTATTCCAAAAGCCAATCCAATAGCCACTTTCCGTTTTTGCATTTTCAAACGAAGGAAGGTCTCCATTTTCTGTAACCACCCAAACTTCCCCTTTAAATGCACAAAAACCTCATTAATTTCGGGCAAAGAAATAAAGAATGCTATGGGCCTGTTATTGTGGTACACATACACACAGATGTCCTCATCAATGATCGGCTTCATGGACTTCATAATCATCTTAGATTGAGCCGTTGACATGCCTTTAAAGGTGTCACCCTCCCTTTTTCCCCAAGCCTCGTTATACACTACCCTAAAATCCTCTGTGTACTTCTCCATGTTCTTTAAATTGAGATGCTCAAGACTAAATTCAGGATCCGCCTTTAATTTTTCTGCACGCTTCCGGTACTTTTCCTGAACAGGTTGATGAACCGAGCGGGTAAAGATTAATTGTTTGAAGAAAATTTGAAATCCATATTCTTCAAAAAACGGAACATAATAGTCCGGATTGAAATTCTGACCGTAGTAAGGTGCGCGCTCAAAGTTTTCGATGATCATTCCCCAAAACTTGTCCCTTTCACCAAAGTTGATTGGACCGTCCATGGAGTTCATCCCTTTATCGGCCAACCAATTTTTGCACGTATCCAAAAGCAAAAAGGCCGCCTCTTTATTGTCGATGACCTCAAAAAATCCCATTCCACCAACGGGCCGCTTAAATTGTTTGACATGTTTTTCATTCACAAATGCCGCAACACGCCCAATTGTTGTACCCTGCTCATTTTGAAGAATCCACCGAGTACAGCTTCCGTGCCTAAAAAATTTGTTCTTTTCCGGATTAAAAACCAATTCAATATCTTTTTCCAATGGCAATACATGGTAAGGATTGTTGGCGTAAATCTTTTTGGGAATGTCCAAGAATTCCCGAATATGTTTTTTATTTGATACTTCAATTATCTTCATGGAGGAAATGTTCAGAGCTAAATTAAAAAACTAATGAAGCCAATTGTCATAATCGGGCCAATGGGTTCAGGAAAGTCGTCGGTAGCGCCCATTTTAGGGGCTATTTTGAAGTTAGCTTGGGTCGATCTCGATACAGAGATAGAAATGGAGTGTGGGAAATCCATCCCCGACATTTTTAGAATAGAAGGGGAGGCCGTATTTCGTTCCAAAGAATTGGCCGTTTTTCAGCGATTAATTCAGGACACAAAGTTCGGTGTGATAGTTACCGGGGGAGGTGCCCCCTGCTGTGCTGATTTTTGGCAATTAAAGGACCAATTTCACAGCGTTTGGTTAAATGTGAGCCGAGATGTGCTTTGGACTCGTTTGAGTCATAATTTGGATCGAAGACCTTTGTTAGCTAATTCCGAAGATCCAGAAGCAACAATGCGGCAATTGCTTATAACCAGAAAGCACTATTATTCGCAAGCTGAAATGGAAATAGCAGTACTTACTTCATTCGAAAAGGCACAAAAAACAGCGGAGCGGATTGCCGCTAAATTAGCTTAAGAAAACCTCCGCTTTACTGCCATCCCAAACCACTTCAATATTTTCTTGCAGGGTGGTAGACAGACTCATTCCAACCACGTCCGCTTTTAAGGGGAACTTGGTGTGCTGTCTATCCACCAATACGGTGGTGATAACGGACTCCCATGGCTGTTGAAGCAATTGCGCTAAACTATAGGCCATTGTTCTTCCACTTTCCAATACGTCGTCAATGAGCACAATGCAGGAACTTTTATTTTCCTGAAGGCTTGGACTTATTTCTGCTTTTTTCCCTGTAGGACTTGTTTTATCTAATGCAAGGGTATGAAGCGATATTTTCTTATCCAAAATCGCTTCTATCTTAGTCTGAAGTAATTGGGCCAACGTATATCCACCGCTTTTTATTCCAACAAGTTGAACCTGATCTACATCAATTAAAATCTCGGCCAATTGGTAGGCCATTCTTTCCAATTTTAATTGAACTTGTTTTTGATCTAAAATTCTAAGCTTTTCCATGCCCTTTTTTCAATTCGTCTATGGTTATTGAATGCCCCATTTTGTCGCGCTTGGTACGCAAGTATTCAATGTTGTGGCTATTGGCTTCAATTTCTAATGGCACTGATTCCACAATTTCCAAACCATAACCAGTTAAACCGGTTCTTTTGGTTGGGTTATTCGAAATTAAACGCATTTTTTTAATGCCTAAATCCCGGATAATTTGGGCTCCAATTCCGTAATCCCGGTGATCACCTTTGAACCCAAGCTTGTGGTTGGCCTCCACCGTATCCAAGCCTTCCTCTTGGAGCTTGTATGCTTTTAATTTGTTCACAAGGCCAATTCCACGGCCTTCCTGATTCATATATACAATAAGCCCTTTACCTTCTTTGTCTATCATTTCCATGGCTGCGTGCAACTGAGGTCCACAATCACATCGATGACTCCCAAAAATATCACCTGTTACGCAGGATGAGTGCACCCGAACCAGTACATCTTCACCCTCTTTCCAGGAACCTTTAATTAAGGCTAAATGCTCAGATCCATCTGTTTTGGTTTTGTATGCTCGCAGTTTAAAATCACCATACTCGGTAGGCATATTTACCTCCACCTCTTGCTCAATCAAACTTTCGTTTTTCATGCGGTAAGCAATCAAATCGGCAATACTTACGAGTTTAAGATTAAACTTTGCTGCAATTTTAACCAATTGAGGAAGGCGGGCCATTGTCCCATCCTCGTTCATGATTTCTACAATTACTCCAGCAGGTTGAAAACCAGCTAATCGGGCCAAATCAATGGCAGCTTCCGTGTGTCCTGCTCTCCGCAAAACTCCTCCAGACCTTGCTCGTAATGGGAAAATATGTCCAGGTTTACCCAACTCTATTGGTTTGGTATCTGGATTCACCAATGCTCTTATAGTTTTAGACCGGTCACTTGCAGATATTCCTGTGGTGCAACCGTGGCCGTTTAAATCAACCGAAATAGTAAATGGAGTATAAAATGGAGTGTTATTATTCTGAACCATTAAGTCTAGGCCCAACTCATCACACCGGCTCTCAATAAGGGGTGCACAAATTAATCCTCGGCCATGGGTGGCCATAAAATTGATCATTTCTGGTGTTACACATTCTGCCGCCGCCAAAAAATCTCCTTCATTCTCTCTATCCTCATCATCAACAACAATGATGACTTTCCCATTTTGGATATCCTCAATGGCCTCTTCTATTGTATTAAGTGTGATGTTTTCCATGTTTTTCTATTGAACCCCACAAAGGTAAGGGCTATTTTCATCCTTCAAGGATATTTTCATAAAAGTTAATTAAGGCTTCACTCGCCCGTTCTATACTGTGGTTTGCACACGCTTTTTCACGGCCCATGATCCCAATAGCTTTAGCCTTATCGGGGTCTAGCCATAGGGTTTCCATGGCATTAAGCCAACCTTCCCAATTCTTAGTAATTAATACACTCTCCCCCTCCAAATGTTCAATACTCTGAATTCCAATCGGCGTGGTAATTATGGGAACGCCCAAAGACATTCCCTCAATAATTTTGATCCGAATTCCACTTCCAGCAAACAAGGGAACCACCATTATCCCATTTTCGGCCATAAAATCCCGTGCCTTTTTTACTTCTCCATGGTTAATAATGGAGGGGTGATTGGTGGGTGGGCTGTACTCAAAACATTTTCTTCCAGCCAAATGGAGTTGGGCCGTTGGATGTTTTTCTACAAAAGGAATCCACGCGTTGGAAATGAATCCATTCATAGCCTTAATGTTGGGTATCCAATCCATGGCACCCAAATGGAAAAATTGCTGCTTGTGATTCCTTTGCACGTGCTCGTTTTCCAGATCTAAGCCAAATGGAATAAGCTCAGCATTGATGCTGTTTTTTGTGTAAAAACCCAAATCAGATGAACTTATGGAAGCTACCCCATTAACCGATTTGGAAATGCTAATTTCTTCTTTCCTCAATTGTTTGGATAGGTAATTGAGGTAAAGCCTTTTTATGGGGTTTTTCGTTTTCTGCGCAAGACGTTCCCAAATTTCAAACTCCAAGTTATGGGATCGCAATACAAGCTTAGATTCACAACTTCTGCGAATGGTGGCAATATAGGCGCACGAGTACAAACTCTCCAAATGAATAACATCAAAAGTTTCTTTACTTAATAGTTCCACTATTCGCCGATCCACATCCGCCGAAAAAAATCGATTTAAGTTGTACGATTCCCGGTTCATGATAGAAGTAAATGCATCAACCGGATGGATCTTAGTGTCGATAAAACAGCTTTCCCAGGTATGTTTTTCCCTTAATTCTACAGGAATTGCACTGCGCATAAAAGAATGCTTAAAGGTCTCCAATACAAAAACGTGGAGTTGTATTCCCTTTTTTGCCAAGCCCTCAATTAAATTAGCCATGGCTACACAACCACCGTCTTTTTTAGGATAAGGAGCTTTGTTGCAAATGATTAATACCTTCATTTCTTAAAAAACGTCTTGAGTTTATCAATTGCTTTTCGGTAATAAATAGCATCAAATAAGGAACTGTCCTTGTTCGATTTAATAGTCAGGAAAATGGCAATAGGAGCGAGGAAGTACATGGCAAGCCACATTCCCCATTCTGGGTAAGTAACATTACTAATCACCGTTTTTTTTCCCGTGATGGAGAGGACATGGAATATCAAGAAGAAAATCATGGAAAAAACTACCGGTAATCCCAAACCACCTTTTTTGATCAAGGCACCAATTGGGGCACCAATAAAAAACAGGAGCAAACAACCTATGGCAATCCCAAATTTTGAGTGGATTTCGGCTGTAAATCGGTTAATCCTTTTCTGCCGAACCCTTTCCTCCTCAACGTACCTATTAATGTACGAGTTCCCATTCCGAGCAAAGTTTAAAGCTAAATCGAATCCCCGCATAAATTGGTTGGAGTTGGTTTTAGCAAACAAGGAAGCCACAACCACAGAATCCGCTTTATGTACGCTAGAATCCCGCAGGAGATGGTAACTTTTTGTAATGTAACTATTGAATCCTGAAGTTCGGATTTCCAAGGTGTTTTCCAAACTATCCCGAATTTCTATCAGACCAGAAACCGATAACATCTGGTGGCTGTTTTTGAAAATATCCTCATCACTTCGCTCAAAAGCAAAGCTGCTTAAATCAAATCGGATTTCTTGGAATTCAAAATGTTGACGCAAAAACAACTCGTCTTCTGTACTGGTGTTTTTTTGGAATTCTTTACTGAGATCATAACTGTGGCCATTCTCCAATTCCATCACCAAATACCCCACCTCTTTCCGCATTCGGCCTTCCTTGGCCCGAATTACTTTTTTGTTGGGTGGGTGATTTTGGGTATGATCATAAATCAGGATGTCTTTCATTTCACCCGTTTCCTCGTTTTTCTTGGAAACACGAATGCTGTATCCTTCAATTTCATTGTAAAAAACACCCTCTTTTAATTCCAATGCAGGTTTTTTCTGGGTCACATCGTACAGCAAAGTTCGAAACTTTAAGGTTGCACGTGGAGTGATGTCATTTCCAAAAAAGTAAGATCCGATAGAAAGGGTGAAAACAACCAGGAAAATAGGGTAGAGGATTTTGAGGAGTGACATCCCCGACGATTTCATGGCCACCAACTCATAGTGCTCCGACAATTCCCCAAAAGTCATAATAGAGGAAAGTAGGATAGCCAAGGGCAAGGCCATGGTTACCAAGTTGGCTGAGGCGTACATAAGTAGCTCAGCAATGATGTACCACTCCAGCCCTTTTCCCATGAAGTCGTCCACATGTTTCCATATAAACTGCATCACCAAAAGGAAAAGAACGGTAATGAATGTCAAAAGAAAGGGACCCAAAAAGGTCCCAACTATAATCTTGTGTATTTTTTTTATTCGAAACACCTATCTGTCATGGATATATATGGGTGTCAAATTTAGTGAAACCATTAAGAACCTACAACGTGTTTAAGGTCGTTAATCTGATTTTCCCAAAGTAATTGTGTTTCTTCAATATCTTCTTCATCACAAAAGTCTGTTACAAGCAGCGCAACTTCCTTGGTTAGCTCATCAACTTTGATTCTGAATTCAAAATACGTTTCCTGATCTTCGTGCTCATCCCAATGAAACCGAATGTACTCGCCTTTTTTTTCCTTAAGTAGGGTCGCTTCTTCCTGGCTGTCATTCCAGATGAAGGTGTATTTCTCTTTCTTGATGTTAACATCATCCGAAAACCATTCAGATAACCCGCTAGGTGTACTTATCATATTAAATAAGATACTAGGGGAGCAATGAACAAGGAATTCCAGTTTGAATTTTTCCATTCAATTTTGAATTTTAAACAATATAAAGCAATATTTTTTTAATAACGAAATCATTACTTCAATTAATTAAAGAATTAAGAAAATTAGTGGAGTAAAATACTGATTTTGAGCGTGTTTTGTTTTTTGGTAGAAAAAAAACGGCTTGTGCCTTGGGACAAGGAAAAAAAGAGTTCTATATTTGCGCCCGCTTAAGGTAAATGGCGCGGTAGCTCAGCTGGTTAGAGCGCATGATTCATAATCATGAGGTCGGCGGTTCAAGCCCGCCTCGCGCTACATTTAAAGGGATTCTTCGGAGTCCCTTTTTTTTTGTGCCAAAATCGGTCAAAATAGGGCTGAAATAGCTCCCTCAAATTGGCTTTCATCAAACTCAATATTTATTTCGGGAAGTTCAAGGGGGTGAATAAAATCAGTGTCCTCTGGGTATAAAAAATGAAGAAAATTGTTTTTATATTT
>JBLHJD010000109.1:0-8444 GCA_047618705.1 Luteibaculaceae bacterium | reverse complement strand
TTAATTCTACGAAACGCGAAGTAAAAAGAATATAGGTGCCCCCTGTTAAGGCCCTAACGGAAAATAATCAACTTATGAATAAAGGGAGGAAAAAACAATTAAATTGTCATGGAATTGGGAGGAGTAAATTTGATACATCGAACTAGGTAATAGACCTTCCATTTTTACTGGATTTTATAGTGGCCATCCAAAACGCCTTAATTAATGGGTCTTCTTGGATGGAATTAATGTTATTTGTCATTCATCTTGGGCTTTTGAAGCTCAGATTCACCTAGCTGTATCTTGCTTGGTGTATTGAGTAATTTTTATTGGTGTTTTTTGTTTGTGTTAAAAAGGATCAAGTGCTTTGTGATGCAGTGTCAGAAAGCCTTGTGGAGAGTTGGCACAATACTTGTATATGACGATATTGAGGATTAAGCGCGGAAGGTGAAAAGCGAATAGAGTAGCCATAAAAAAAACCTAAGTTTTTATGAAAGTTAAATTTTTACTAACCGCCTTTATGGCTTTGTTCGCAACGGGAGCATTTTGCCAAGAATTGGATTTTGAAATTACAAATGACACAGGGGTTGATCTTTTGTACATTCATGTAAGCCCAAGTGACGAAGACCACTGGGGGGAAGACATCATTCCAGGAGATGTATTTGAAAATGGCGCAACTTTTGAGGTATTTCTGCCAGTATACGACGAATCCATTTGTTCGCACGATATTAAAGTGACGGATTATGAAGGATATGCTGTAACAATTAGAGGGGTAGATTTGTGTGGTATTTACAGTATTGTTCTGTACTTCGATGGAGACCAGATTATGTACTCCGCTGAGTAATTAGAACGTCTTTATTCAAAATGAAAGGTCGGCCATTTGGTCGACCTTTTTTTGTGGGCTATTGTGGGTGATTTGTTTTGTTTTCTCAAAATTCACAAGCGCCTGATGCTGGACACATTAGTTAGTCTTTGGTCTAAAATGTTACAGAGAAATACCGCCATTTATCCAACCCAGAATGTGTTCTATTAAACTTTATTTAGCGCAGTATTGGAAGGGAATTAGTGCCGATATTAATCGTGCAGAAAAAAAGGAATACGGTGGGAAATGAAAAAGGTGCAAAATAAACCAGAAGTTTGAATTAATAAAAAAGGCCCCAATTTCTCGGGGCCTTTTTTTGTTGTATTGAGTTGTTTGTTTTGAATAAAACGGTAATCTATTTTGAATAAAAAGGGTGTATAAAGGCTAGCCTAAAATCCTCCTTTATTGCCAGATCTGCAGCTATTGAATCACCAATTTCTGAATACTGGAGTCGGTTTTAATATAATAAACTCCTGCTGGTAATGCACCCAAATCAATAAATCCACTTCCGTCCGAATTTCCTTCCTTAATTAAAGCTCCACCTAAGGTGTACAAGAAAAAGTCTTCCATTCTTGAACTTTTTAGATGGATTTGTCCATTAGAAGGATTCGGGAAAAACAGACCTGTTTTTTCAATATCGCGGATTCCAATTCCGGAATTTTCTCCTGCAATTCTAAAACCAAAATGGTCATTTCCTCGGTTTTCTAAATCCGAAAAACGAATGCCTGACTGCAGTGTTTGTTCGTGGTAGTTCCAAGACCCACCTCTCCAAGATCTACGGTCAGAGCCAGAGACTTCAATTAAAGGATCGGTAACATCATCCGTAGAGTAAGGAGCAACATAATTGTCGGCCATCCATTCCCAAACATTTCCGGCTAAATTGTAAATTCCAAAAGGGTTAGCTGTACCGCTTTTTACAGTCCGAACGTGGTGTAGAGCCACGGGTAAAACATCCGCGTTCCAGTTCGCATCAGCAATGGATGAACCGTCATAAACGGCAAATTTAAAATTCTGACCCGCTTTGGCTGCAAATTCCCATTGCGCTTCTGTTGGTAAACTCATGTTGTAGTACAAAGCAAATGCCTGAGCACCCCACCAACGAATAAAGGTTGCAGGCCAATCTGTAATCGCAGCTTGGTTTTGTAATTTTGTGGCCGCACTTGGATTACTTTCAGTCCACCCCTCCAATTCGTCAGAATAATTTTGTCCAGCACCACTCCAGTCTGCAAAATCATTTAAAACAGTAGGATCAAAAGTTCCCTGAGATGTTCCGTAATTCTGGTAAGTACACATGTTATACCAATGGAAATCCGCCGTGTCGTTCGGGTTTTTGATGTAGAAATCAGTCCCGTTATACCCAATGTAACTTGCGTTTATTGGGTTTTCTGGTTGTATGACACCGGTAAATGGATTGTTGTCCCCATCGGCATTGGTGTGGTCCTTCATTACACGGGTTCCATCTAGGGTGTATAAATATTTTCCCGCATAAGATGAGCTTGCCGTTCCTACTACAAGTTGTTTCCCATTGTCCGGACCGTTTCCAGCAAATACTTCCACCTCAATTAATCCATCGGCCAAGGCACTATTTAAGAAACTTACATATTGGCCATTGGAGATTTCTGCTTCGCTTAGTGCAAAGGAACTAACCGTAACATTGTGTTCTGGTGCAGCTGCTTTTTGGTCTGGAGAACCGGTAAGATTGTTGTCTCCCATTACAAATTCACCACCTGCAATGTCTTTCATGACAATTCCTGTTGGCAATGTTTGGCCATTGGTAAGCAAAGAGGCTCCAATAGCAAGAAGGGGTAAAGTGACTTTTAAAAATTGCATAAAAAAAAATTAGGGGTTAGGTAGTTTAGTTATTTTGAATATTTATTCTCAATTAACCGGCCGGCCATCCAAGCCATTGGGATGTAGGCAAATACTACATCAACAATAGAGAACCAATTTGGTGCGGGAAGTTGGAAGGCCATCATTATACCTGCAATCAAGAAAATAAGCCCAATGGAAAAAGCAAATCGAGCTTTGTGTTTTGGTGCAATTAAGCCAGCAATTATGGCGCCGGTAAAAGTTCCAAAAGCATGGGCTAGAAATGGAAAGAGGAAATTGATAGGTTTAAAACTAGGCATTGCAATGACCAAAGCTTCTGTTGTAGAAATATCCAATCCCTCCGGTGGAGGAATAATCATGAGGCCCACGTTAACTAAGGACATGTTTATAATGCCCCCGCAAATTAGTCCAACTAGGATGGCGAGAATGTTTTTTAAGACTGATTTCATTTGCCAAATGTTTAGGTGCTCAGAAAATTACGAAAATAAATGGAACGTGTTTTCTTGAGGCTTAGCTTAGGAGAATTTCCATCAGAATACACGGTTGAAGTGGGGCGTTTTTGTCCATTTTTGGGTGAATAAATGCGCCCTGAAGTGAAGACGAATTTTGCTCATTAATCGAATGGAGGGCTTGTTGATTTTAGGAGCAATGGCAATGATCTTTTTTAGTCCAAGATGCTGTTTCCCGAACTCCAAATACCTCTGGGCCCCTTCGCTTGCGTAACCTTGTTTCCAAAACGATTTCCCCAATCGCCAGCCTATATCTACATTGGGTAAAAAGTCAGCTTTGAATTGGGGTTGACTTAAACCAATAAACCCAATAAATTGATTTTCCTCCAAAGTATCTACGGCCCAATAGCAGTACCCCGTTTTCTGGAATAAGGCATTCATGCGGTCCATAAATTCAGCACTATCCACTTTGCTCTGAAGATTGGGGAAAAAGCGCATCACCTCAGGGTCTGCATTTATTGCCGCTAATTGGGGTAAGTCGGAGGGTTTCCATAAACGAAAGCCCAAGCGTGCGGAAGTGAAAATGTACGGTTGCACTATTTTGTAGTAGGCCCTCCCATTTCTGTAAAAACAGGATCCTTGGGCTCCTAGAGTTCAATTTTATTCCCTTCTGGATCCATGATGTGGACAAACTTGCCGTAGTCGTATTCCGTAATTTCATCGCAAATGGTAATCCCTTTTGCCTTGAATTGTTCCACAAGTCCTTCTATATTTTGGACCCGATAATTAATCATAAATTCTTTTTCGGAGGGAGCAAAGTAATCGGTGGCGTTTTCAAAGGGACTCCAGCTCAGGTAGTTTATTTCCTCAGGCCGATTCGCATTTCTGAATTCGAAGGAGGATACATAATCAGAGACGGCCAAACCTAAATTTTCGCCATACCATTCCTGGCTTTTTTTGGGGTCTTTGCTTTCGAATAAAATCCCTCCAATTCCGGAAACCTTTGGTTTTTTTGATTCCATGGTGCTTGTTTTGCACCATGGAAGGCATACTTTTATTTTTGAGTAAAGCCTATTTAATAGGAATCAGCATTTTTTTATTAATGCGCGATTGCCTAGTATAGTAAGCCATGAGTACGTTAAAAAGGAAAAGATAAACGGGGAATAACCACATCAGGAGCGATTCGCCAACACATAAGCCCAAGGTCAGCGTCCACGACAATAATCCAAAGGTCCAAGCCGAAGTTTTTTCCTGATGGGGATTCCGGATTGCGTTTCGCAGGGTAGGGATTCCCAAAATAAGATCAGCGATAACCGCACACCAAGTGGTAAGCCAGGGGTCGGTAAACCAAACATACAGGATCATGCACCCCATCCCGGCGAACAAAAAATACCAATCGGATTTTAGAAGGGTGTAGTTGCCTACAATAAAACCACTGATGGATATGGCAATACAACCAAAGACGGATAGAACCAAGCCTAACATGCTCCAGTTCCAGCCGAAATCAATGATTTGAGAATAGGCGCTTATTCCCATAAGCAAGGCCCATCCTAACCAGGAAAGAACGCTAGGGGCAAGTCGTTTCTGGAAAATATGGTAGATGTACGTTATTTGTGCAATCAACACCAACGCTCCCGCAAGGAAGCCAACAATCATAGGAAGCCAAGCCATTATTCGAAATCAGATTAAGCCTTTTTTTCTTCCAATTCCATCCAACGCTCCATCAGACTATCCAACTTGCTAACAAGTTCATTTAGTGCTGTGGATACTTCCTGAATTCGTTCGTTGGTGCAATTTCCAGAACTCAATTCGTTGCTGAATTCTTCTTTTTTTGCTTCCAACGTTTCCATCTCCTTGGTAATTAGCTCCAATTCGCGCTGTTCTTTAAACGTGAACTTTTTTTTGGACTTACTTACTTCAGCAGCAACCTTAACAGCCTCCTTTTTTTCTTTCCTTTCCACTTGTTCGTCCTTCTCATTCTGAGCCACAAAGTCGCGGTACAAGGAATAGTTTCCTGGGAAATCTCGGATGGTAGCTCCGTTAAAATAAAACATGTGATCCACCATTTTATCCATGAAATACCTATCGTGACTTACCACAATTAGGCATCCCGGGAAATATTGCAAAAAGTCCTCAAGGGCAGTAAGGGTAAACACATCCAAATCATTGGTGGGCTCATCCAAAATCAACACATTGGGGTTGTCCATCAGAATGGTCAACAAATGGAGTCTCTTGCGCTCACCACCACTCAGTTTGCTTACATACTGGTAATGCATCTGCGATGGGAACAAAAAGCGCTCCAATAATTGAGATGCAGAAAGCTTTTTTCCGGATTTTAAGGGTAAATATTCGGCAATTTCTTTCACCGCTTCAATTACACGGAAGTCGTCCGGAAAGTTCATTCCGGCCTGATTAAAATACCCCAACTTAATGGTGTCACCAATAACAACTTTCCCCGAGTCTGGTTTCAGTTGGTCTACGATGAGGTTAAGTAAGGTTGATTTTCCCGAACCGTTTTTCCCAACAAGTCCAACTCTATCTCCTTTTTTGAAGGTGTAATTGAATTTTTCGAAAAGGACATTGTCACCAAAGGATTTACCCACATTGTGGAACTCAATGATTTTACTTCCCATTCGGGTAATGTTGATATCAAAATTCAATTCACTATCATCCAGCCTTTGCTTGGCTTTGGATTCCACATCGTAGAAACTATCAATTCTACTTTTGCTTTTTGTGGTCCGTGCTTTTGGCATACGGCGCATCCACTCCAGCTCTTTTCTGTATAAGTTTTTCGCCTTGTCTATTTCACTGGCTTCCCGATCCTGACGTTCCGCCTTTTTTTCCATGAAATAGGAGTAATTTCCATTGTATTTATACATCTGGCCATTGTCCAATTCCAAAATGCAATTACACACCCGATCCAAAAAATACCGGTCGTGCGTTACCATTAAAATAGACTTTTCACCTTGCTTAAAATACCCTTCTAACCATTCAATCATTTCCAGATCAAGGTGGTTGGTGGGCTCATCAATAATGTATAAATCGGGGTCGTCAATTAAGATTTGAGCTAAACTCAATCGTTTTTTTTGCCCACCGCTTAAAGTGCTAACTCGTTTGTCGGGAAAATTAATATTCAAGGAATCGAGGATTACCGTCATCCGTTGCTCTATTTCCCAGGCACCAGACAGTTCCATTTCTTCCAAAGCTTTGTCCATGATGTCCGCATCCTCCGGAGTTTCCATGGCTTTGTTGTACTGGATTTGGGCAAGTTTGCTGGGGTGGTTTTCTGGGATGGCCACCTCCTGAATTGTTTTATTCGCTGGAAAATTATCTTCCTGCTGCATAAACCCAATCCGGATGCCATTCCGGTAAGTAACGACCCCTTCTGTAGGGGCATCCTGTCCAATCAGGATTTTAAGCAAAGTAGATTTACCCGCTCCGTTTTTGGCAACTAGGGCTGTTTTTTCACCCTTCAGGATTCCGAAATTGGCATTGTCGAACAACAAACGTTCGCCAAAGCGTTTGGATAAATTTTCAACTGATAGTAAATTCATCTACGCTTTAAATAAGCCAATAATTTTAAAAACAAGAGCCGTTATTCCGCAAAGTACTCCAAGGAATAGAACACTAGGCCTAGCTGTACTTTGCACCTCAAATGCAAAAAGTCCCGTGGACATAGCTGCAATTCCCGCAAGCAGGAAAATGAAGAAATATAATTGTGTTTTCTGTTTTGTCATGGCTTTTTAGGGCTTAATAACCATTCAATATCTTCAATTAAACGGTCGGTTTCTTGGTGTGAAGTTCCATCGTAGAAACCTCTAATTTGGTCTTGCTCGTCCACGAGAATGATGTTCTCAGTATGGATAAAATCAGGACCCTCAGGACTTGGCTCATCCACCACAGCAAAGTAGCGTTTGCGTGCTAAATTGTAGATGATTTCTTTGTCTCCCGTTAGGAAATGCCAAGTGTCAGAGTTGGATGAGTATAGGTCTGCGTAATTCTTAAGAACAGCAACACTGTCAATTTCAGGAGTAACGGTGTGGCTAATTAATTGCACTTTAGGATCTTTAATTACTTTTTGTACCCGCTGCAATTGCGCCGACATTTTGGGGCAAATACTGCGGCAGGTAGTGAAGAAAAAATCCACTACTTTGATTTTTCCAGCATAGGTAGATTCGTTCACCGAATCCCCGTTTTGATTGATTAATTGATATGCAATTAATGGGTAGCTTTTTTTTCCTTTAAGGGTAGAGTCCACCAATTTCGGATTTAAATCGCGGGGGTAATACACTTTTAATGGTTTACGGCCCGAATGCATCATAACTACCGTAGTCATCCCGGCACCGAGAACCAAAAGGAATAGAATAATCCTTAACAGTAATTTAGATTTCATGCCGCAAAGTTAATCGGCTTGGGTGGTGATACTATTCTTTTACGCGTTTTTCTACGAAAGTTTTTTCTCCTTTTTTGAAATGGATAATGTAGACCCCAATGGAAGGTGAGGTGGGGAGATTGTCGCTTGACTTTGAACCGTGTTTTTTTGTTGGAAAATTCGGGCTGATAATTCTCTGAAGGGAGTTGGTAAAAGGTCGATTAGTAATTCTGCGTTTGTAAAAAAAAAAACTGGAACAAGGCCTAATGGCTCTTGCTCCAGTTTTTTGCTGCAATTGAAAAAAAATCAGTTTCAGTTTGACAGCTCAGGGTTTGTTCTGTGGCAATCCCGTGCCCAAACTATATTTGAAATCCAATCAGAAAAAGGATTACTCTTCTTCTTGGCATAGGTTTCTTGTTATAAAAAGGGGTTCTTAGGAATACAGTCCCTCAATAATCGATTTGTATTTTTCATCGATCACCTTTCGTTTTGGTTTTAAAGTTGGTGTAAGTTCACCACTTTCAATACTCATTTCCATTGGTAGCAAATGAATTTTCTTGATTTGTTCCCAGTTACCAAAGTCTTCGTTGAAATGAGCAACATCCTGTTTAATTCGGTCCAAAAGCTCAGGAGATTTTGACATAACTTCGCTATTGCTGCCAATATCAATCCCTTTTCCTTTGGCCCAAGTCTGGCAAAATTCGAAGTTGGGAACAATTAATGCGGCAGGGAATTTTTGGTTTTCTCCCACAACAATAATCTGCTCAATAAATCGACTCGCTTTAAATGCATTTTCCATGACCTGCGGTGCCACGTACTTTCCACCCGAAGTTTTGAAAATCTCTTTTTTCCGGTCCGTAATTTTTAGGAAACCATCGCTGTCAATTACACCAATATCCCCCGTGTGGAACCAGCCATCGTCGTCCATTACTTCCTTCGTTTTTTCGGGCAA
>JBLHJD010000108.1:0-8461 GCA_047618705.1 Luteibaculaceae bacterium | reverse complement strand
AGGATGGGAAACAAATTAAAACGAGTAAAGGAACATACACCTCCAGATACATCGTTTTTTGTGGTGGGCTTCAGGCCGACCGTTTAGCCAAAAAGGATGGGGTAGATTTAAAGGAAAAAGTAGTTGGGTTCCGGGGCGATTACTACGAATTGGCAGAGCATGCTAAGCATAAAATCAAAAACCTTATATATCCGGTACCTAATCCGGCTTTTCCATTTTTAGGAGTGCATTTTACCCGGATGACAGATGGTGAAATTGAGTGTGGTCCCAATGCTGTTTTTACCTTTAAGCGGGAAGGGTATGGGAAAACGGATTTTTCATTGCGCGATACCGCAGATGCTCTGAGCTACAGTGGTACGTGGAAATTGTTTTTTGAAAACATGTCTTTTGGAATTAATGAGTACCGCAGGGCTTTTTCTAAAAAACGCTTTTTGGGTACGCTTCAGCGTTTGGTTCCATCGTTAACTATGGACGATTTGGTGCCAGGAAGAAGTGGGGTAAGAGCGATGTTATTGAGTAAGAATGGCGACACTCGCGATGATTTTCGAATTGAGTATACAGATAGAAGTATTCATGTATTAAACGCACCCTCTCCGGCTGCAACTTCATCCTTGGCAATTGGCACAAGCATTGCTAAAATGGTGGAAGCGCACTTCGATCTTTAATTCAGTACCACTTTTTGCTCAAAGTGCTGTCCTTGTTCACTTACAACCTGAATTTGGAGCATTCCCCGTGGGAAGTCTTTGGTAGCAACTTTTGTTTTGGACCATTTGGGAATGGTCCTGGTTTCATAAATTATTCCAGTCAGAGAAAAAACACGAACATGTAAATCCTCGGAATGGGGGTTCTCAATCCAAATATTGTCCTTGGCCGGATTGGGGTATGTGGTAATGGATAACTCTGGTTGGGAAGTAAAGGGGATGTAGGTAATGGCATAATCCTCTAAATTCCCTAGGCAAAATAAAGCGGGGTCCTCCAAACAAATTATTTCGAAATCCATAACTCCACTTGTGTACACATTGGCAATAACAATATTGTCATCAACGCTATTCCCCATCCCCGTGGCAATAAACTGAATATTATTCCACTTATCGTACATAAATTGTTTTGGCTTGTTAGTAGCACCAATGTCCCCAGCTGCCAATACAAATTCATTCGGATAGCTTAATAAAAGTGGGATAAATTCACTCCAGAAGTTGATGCTTGCATCTCTACCATCCAAGGAGTTGGGTTCATATTCCTTGTAAGCGTTCGATTCACTATACCACAGTAGTTGGTGGAAAAAAATGAAAATGTTTCTTGAGCTGGAGGCTTGAGTTTGGAGCGTTTGTTCTAGGAAATCCCATTGTTCCCCAGCAATGTTCCAGCCAGTAAAATAAGGGTGTAAAACTATAATTAAATCCGACTTGTGCTTAAATGAATAAAAGGGCTCATACCTGCTGTAATACTCAGCTTCATCATACATGTCGTGGTTTCCCGGTACAAAATGTACAGGAATTCCGAGTGTGTCTAATTCTTCCTCCGCATTATCCCAACTCTCTGCATTAGGATGGAAGGCCGCAATATCTCCGAGCAACGCGCCAAACTCAATTTCAGGCCTGCTCATTAAATAGGGGAAAATATCTAGAAAGGGGGGGTGCAACCCAACACTTAGTACACTGGGCTTACCATAAGTATGCCCAGCCAAAAAGAAAGAATAGTCCAGTGTTTGGCAAAATGAGTTCAAGCATTGGAATACGAAAACAAGGAGTATGAGGGATTTTTTTTGCATGGCAGGTGGTGATCAAATATAGAAAAAAATCATTTTGAACAATGGCTGATATAGAGTTAGTGTATTGAAAAACTTTTTTTATACCAAGATATTGGGGTTTAAGGGATACCAGATTCTGTATAGTATATAGTCAGGGCCTTGGCATTTTGAACGAAAAATGTCAATTATGAATGTGAGAAAACTTGTAGGGTGTACTTTGGTGACACTCCTTATTTCCTGTGAAAAGGAAAAACTGGTGTCGGTGGAAGAAACCCAAAACACATATCAGAAATCGAACGGAATGGATTCAGCCGAGCAATTGAAGTTGCCCATGTTTTTCCAACGTACTTTGGATTCTGTTACGGTAGACCCAGGGAGTATTAATCAATTTGTCGATTTTCAGAGTCACCTGAATTCCTACGAAATAGGGTTGGGAGAGAATCAAAATCGAAAGCGGTTTTTGCAAGCATTAAAATCAGACACGGTGGAAGTTCCTGTATTAATTTGGGATCAAATAATGCATCCACAAACACCCATGGATAGTTTGCGGCAACAATTGTGGTATTGTTTGGAGCGTTCAACTTCAGCCAGTGATTTTCAACTTTGTTGGGAATTGGGTTTGAAGCCGCTTGGACCAGATGACGAAAACGACCTCGAAAAAGGCGATTTGCAATTGGCAGCGACCATAGTGTTCCATTGTTTTCAGAAATCGGAACAAACGGGGGCTTATGGACGGAATGCGCCCTTAGTAAAGGAAATGCTAAAAGGCGTGCTAGTAGGAGAGTTAGAAATGCTGGCTACCGACAATTTTAATCAGTACGGTTCAGCCGTCCGTCTCAGTTGGATCTATTGGCGAGAAAATAATTAAAAAAAATCCCAGATTAAGTTCTGGGATTTTTTTGTTTTTATCCATGTTGTTTTTTAAACCAAAGGGCATAATCTTTAGCAAAGTAGGTGAGGATTATATCCGCTCCAGCTCGGTGAATAGAACCCAAGCTTTCTACCATAGTTTGTTCGAGGTTAAGCCATCCTTTTTCTGCCGCAGCGTGCAGCATGGCGTATTCACCACTTACATTATATGCGGCAATCGGGATGTCGAAGTTGGCTTTGAGTAAGGCAATGATGTCCAAATAAGCCAAAGCGGGTTTTACCATCAAAAAGTCGGCGCCTTCGGCATAATCCAATTCAGCTTCAATCAAAGCTTCTCGGCTATTGGCCCAGTCCATTTGGTAGGTTTTTTTGTCGCCCGATTTGGGAGCACTATCTAAGGCATCCCTAAATGGCCCATAAAAAGCACTGGCGTATTTGGCACAGTAACTCATAATGGATGTGTTGGTTAAATTGGAGTTGTCCAGGCTTTCGCGGATGCTACCAATTCTCCCGTCCATCATGTCGGATGGCCCAATAATATCAATCCCTGCTTCGGCTTGCGCAACCGCCATCTTATTAAGCACCTCCAAAGTAGGGTCATTCAAGATTTCCCCATTCTTAACAATCCCATCGTGCCCATCGGAACTGTACGGGTCAAGAGCTACATCGCTCATTAAAACACAATCGGGAAAAGCCGCTTTTATTTTTCGGATATGCTCCAAGTAAAAATTATCCTGGGCATAGGAGTAACTTCCTTTTTTGTCCTTTTTGTCCTCGGGAATCACCGGGAAAAGTACAAATGAGTTGATGCCCAGGTTGATGTGGGCTTCAATGGTATTCAGGGTTTGATCCAAGGATTCGCGATAGCAGCCCGGTAAAGATTCTATCGCTACTTGCTTTTCTTTTCCTTCTACCAGAAACAACGGCGCAATCAGGTTTTCAGGGCGCAAAAAACTCTCGCGTGCCCATCCTCTAATTGTCGGGTTTTTCCTATTCCTTCTCGGTCTTCTTTCCATGGCAATAAATCGTGTTTTGGCAAAGTTCATACAGGACTCTGGCACCCACATTGGCATCCCAATCTCCCGATTCTCCTGGGCAAACCTCAACCAAATCGAAACCAATGATGTTTTTCTTTTGGAGACGAATTTCTTCTAACAGAACAAGAATCATTTCGAAACTCAATCCGCCTGGAACAGGTGTCCCTGTGTTGGGGCACAATTCCGGTTGAAGTCCATCAATATCAAAACTGATGTGGATATTATAGGGTAGACTTTGTACTATTTTTTCAGCCCAAGATTTCCAATGTCCACCAGCAAGTACGTTCTTTTTTATGGTTAAATCATCAAAAACAACAATTCGATCGGTGTTATTGGCTAGGTCAAATTCGGCCTGACATACATCGCGAATTCCGACTTGAACAATTTTATTCACGGAGGTTTCCTGCAAAGTGTTGAACATAATAGATGCATGGGAGTGGGTAAAACCTTCGTAGGCTTCGCGCAAATCCATGTGAGCATCTATTTGCAAAATCCCCCATTCTGTATAGCGGGAATCTAAGGCCCTGAACAATCCAAGTGGAGTGCTGTGATCTCCACCTACTAGACCAACAATTTTATTTTGATCGAGCCAGTGGTTGACTTGTTCTTCCACACGTTCTATTAACAGTGAACAGGCATTATTCACCTCTTGTATAAGGCTATTGTCGGGCGTTTCTCCTTGCTCTAGCCTATTAATAATGCTTTTGGCTTTTGCTCTGTTGATGTTACTTGTATCCCGAATCCATGGATCAACCGGTAAAGAACCAATCTTGTTTTCCCAAGCTTTGGGGAAATCGAAACGGAAAAAATCCAGCTGGGTAGAAGCGTCTACAATGGCTTTAGGTCCTTCTGATGTCCCAGATCCATAACTGGTGGTTACGTCCCAAGGTATCGACATTAGCACTAATTGGCTTTCCTTACTGGAATAAGGAAAGCCAAAAAAATTGCCATTAGCAACACCAACTCCATCTGGGTCCCACGTGTTATTCATTTAAAAGGCGTTTTACGTAATTCGGTAAAGCAAAAGCCGAAGCGTGCATATCTTGGTTGTAGTAATTTAATTTGTGATCGCGCTCAAAAGGGTCTGCCAATTCTTTTTTCGCTTGCCGTGGATCTACATCTCCTTTGGACGCTAACTGGAAACTCCAGATACCGCTTGGGTAGGTTGGGATTTGAAACAAAATGGTGGAAACCTTTTCCGCAGAGAAAATTCCTTTGAGGCAGCTGTTCAACTCCGTAAATGTGTTGGCGTTAAACATGGGGCTTTCACCCTGCGAAACCAATAAACCATTATCTGTTAAAGCTCGTTTACAGTGCTCATAAAAGTGGCTTGTAAACAATCCTTCTGCGGGTCCAACCGGGTCAGACCCATCCACAATAATAAGGTCGTATTGTTGGTCCTTTGCATTTTCTACGAAGGCAATTCCATCTCCAACAATTAATTCTAATTTCGGGTGATCGAAGGCACTGGAAATAGTTGGTAAATGTTCTTTACAGGCATCAATAACCAATTGATCAATTTCCACCATGGTTACTTTTTGCACCGAGTTGTGTTTTAATACCTCCCGGATTGTTCCACCATCTCCACCACCAATAACCAATACATTTTGGATATTTCCGTGGGCTAAAATAGCTGGGTGAGAAATCATTTCATGGTAGTGATACTCATCCTTTTCCGTACACATAATCATGTTGTCTATGGTCAAGGCTTTCCCGTAACCATAGGTTTCCATAACGCGTACTCGTTGGTAAGGACTAGTTTGATCGAACAAGGTTTCACCCGTATATCGCAAGGAAAGTGCCTGGTTTTCATCTTTATCGGTAAACCAAACGTTGCGGGTGAATTTCCCCGGGTTTACGTGTTTTTTTGCCTCTTCGCGCATGTTGTTGATATCAAAATCAACCCGCTCCAATTGGCGTTGTTCTCCCCGACGTAATTCTAAGGCAGAGAAGCTTTTTGCTTCGAATGCGATTTTTAGAAAGTCGAAACTATCCCAGGGGTTTACAGCATCTCCACAGGTAAATAAATCTACCGCAGCATACTGAAACTCGGGCCAAGTATGTATGGCTAAATGACTTTCCTGTATTACCACTACTCCCGAAACCCCGTAAGGTGAGAAGTGGTGGAAAGTACTGTTGATAACCGTAGCCCCTGCTTTTTCAGCAGCTCCAACCATTGAAGTTTCAATGATGGAAACATCGTTCATAATCTCTGGGGTGCACCCAAAAAATTCAACGAGGATGTGACGTCCTAATGCGCTCATTTTAATTAGTTATATGAATCAAATATATCATTTAAAAAGACTAGAATTTCGCTTTGTAAACGGTTTTTATATTCGCGAATTCCAAAAAACTTGCAGGTCCTAATTCCCGTCCGTACCCGCTATTCCGAATCCCTCCAAAAGGGAGCCTTGGATCAGATTTCACAATTTCGTTCACAAAAAGGGCACTGACCGAAATTGTCGCTTTCATCGAACTTTCTTCCTCAACACAGGGGCTTAAAGCATCTTGGGCATGCTGGATGAAATAGCTAATTAAGTCCATGCATTTTTCCACTTCCGCCATGGATTCCCGAATCGGTTTTCCCATTTCTTGGGTGGCAATTTCGGCCAAAAGTTCTTTTTGCTCACCGCCACTTTGGAGTAATTCTTCCATGCATTTTAACCACTCGCTTAAAGGAATTAAACGCCAGCTTTGGACGGCTTTGCCTGATTTTTCAATGTTGGTTTCTAATTCATGTGAACTCCATTTGTCAACCAAATGAAAGGCCTCATTAGTGTAGGGTGAAATACGTTAGAAATACGACATGATATTTTGGTTTTTGCCCGCATTTCAAGGTACGGATTCTGATCCAATTTCGGAATCGAATCCGGTTTTAACCATCGACCATTGGGAACAAAAAGCCCAAGGCTTTTGACATGAGGATTATACAGGGAAATGGAATAAGCTACTTTGCTTGTTTTTTTAGCTTGCCAGAGCACAACATGGAAATAAGAACAAAAGCCGTAAAGGTGTAAAACCCAAATTCCAAGTGCGATTCATTGGTGGTTAGGATTTTCAGGTTAGGGGCAATATTTTCTATTTGACCCAATTGTTCTGATAGAATTCCGGAAAACCCAATAAATGCCATAAAAATAGCCACCACCATTACGTCCGCCATGGACCATTTCCCAGTTTTAAAAACAAACCAATTAATGACGGGGTTGTTTTTTAGGCGATCCGATGTGGCGTAAAATACAATGCTGATTAATTTGGAAAGGGGAAACAATACACTAAAGGTTAGCACCAAGGAACCCACAAAAAAGAGATCTATTTTTCCTTGCGAGAGCATCACTTCTACCACGTTAATAATGCTTTTGCATTTATAAAATAGGACTTGATCCAAAAACTCCAAGGGTTCTCCCAGTAAATTAAATTTCATTTCAGAAATTCGGGCGTCGATTTCTATCATAGGGAGGAAAATCCCCAAGAATAAAAAAGTGGAAGCGAAGGCGGAAATGAGCAAGGTTTCTACGGTGCTTAGTATTGGAACCCACAGTAAAAATGCACAGGCTAACAAAGCACAGATTAAGGTTAACCAGCGAGGAACAGATAATTCATCGTCCAAATCAGCAAGAAGTTGTCTGCTAGCCAGTTTGGCTTCCTCGAGGGTTGTAACACCGAGTTTATTTTGAATGGTGAGTACTTTTGAATAATCTACCTCAGAGAAGGTCTCTTTGGTGTAGGTGTCCATTTTCGCTTTCAGGAATTTCTTTAAGGCAGAACGGTTTTTGGTTTCATTAAAGAAGGCCAAGATTTCACTGGAAAGGGTTGGGACAAACTTCCGCATTTCTGAAAAAGTTCCGGTCATGGAGGCCACACCAACCTTCAAAAAACCACCTATCGATTTCGAGTTTTCCTGGTGGTACGTTTTTTCAAAATCGTCAATCATCCGGTAAGCAAAGGATTCAATTTCCTTTTTTACCTCCCCGCGTTTGGGTTCTGTTAAGTTAAAAGATTCAATTTTTTTGCTGAGAATTTCGGCACTGAGGTCTTTCCAGACATCTACGTTAAACAGGCCGTACTGAATATCCAGCAACTCAACGAGGTCCGATTTAATCGTTAGTTTTCTCTGCTCACCCTCAAAGCTCTGCCAACCAAAAAAAAGAGAGGCACACAAAAGGCCTCCTAATATGATTATTCGGGCCAAAGAATTTGAGTTTTTCATGGATGGTATGCTGAACGATTAAAAAAAGACAAGGGTCTCTGAACAAATATAAACTTGTTCTTGTGAATTGAACTTGTATGGGGTGGTTTATGGGTTATGTAGGCGATTTGCCCATCATCCATATGTTCCAATACTGTGGCGAAAAGACAACTATTCTCTGTTAATCTTACCAGGTCAAAGACCTTCCCTTTTATTGGTGTTTTAATATTGCTCACCCACAGGCTACTCTGTTTTTTAATGACAGCCGCCGTTTTTAATTCTACGAAACGCGAAGTAAAAAGAATATAGGTGCCCCCTGTTAAGGCCCTAACGGAAAATAATCAACTTATGAATAAAGGGAGGAAAAAACAATTAAATTGTCATGGAATTGGGAGGAGTAGATTTGATACATCGAACTAGGTAATAGACCTTCCATTTTTACTGGATTTTATAGTAGCCATCCGAAACGCCTTAATTAATGGGTCTTCTTTGGAATGGAATTAATGTTATTTGTCATTCATCTTGGGCTTTTGAAGCTCAGATTCACCTAGCTGTATCTTGCTTGGTGTATTGAGTAATTTTTATTGGTGTTTTTTGTTTGTGTTAAAAAGGATCAAG
>JBLHJD010000107.1:0-8469 GCA_047618705.1 Luteibaculaceae bacterium | reverse complement strand
CAGAATCAGGAAATGCTGTATAAAACCAGTCTTCCTTTGGGCGCAATTTTAGCCCATGAAACCATACTTCCATCAAATCCCTATTCGGACAAAGATCAGGATGCTTTCCGGGATTGGATCACCAGCAACATAGGGGAATTAGCAGGGGCTGTTGCTGAATTTAAGCCAGAGGTATTGATTGGTTCCAGTGGATCGTTTGACACCTTTACAGAGATTCTTTTTCACCCTAAATCACCGGAACAAGAGTTTACATCTATTCCTTTTCCCCAATTTCAGGACTTAAATTCCCGATTAATCCCCATGCAGATAGAGGAGCGAAAAAAAGTTCCAGGAATGACCCCATTTCGGGCGGAGTATTTGGGATATGCCTGTTTGTTGTGCAGCCATATTCTGGAAAGGTTTTCAATTCACGACATTTACCAAACAAATGCTTCCTTAAAAGAGGGGGTGTATTTACTTGAATATAATAGCTATGGCCAAAATATTAATCATTGATGATCAAAAAGCAATTCGTTCTAGCCTGAAAGAAGTTTTGGAGCTGGAGGAGTATGCCATTTTGGAGGCGGAAAATGGAAAAAAAGGGCTTTCTATTATTCATTCCGACCCCGTTCAGTTGGTGTATTTAGACATTAAGATGGATGGCATGGATGGGATCGAAGTTTTGGATGAAATCCAAAGCATGGACAGTGCACCTGTTGTAATAATGATGTCGGGCCATGGGGATATAGAAACTGCTGTGGAGTGTTTGAAAAAAGGCGCTTTTGATTATTTAGAAAAGCCCTTGGATTTAAATCGGGTTTTGATTTCTGCGAGGAATGCATTAAATCAGGATAACCTTATCCGAGAAAACACCGTGTTGAAAAAAACGATTGTCCGCCAGGGGAACCACCAAATGATTGGGGAAAGTGGCCACATGAAGGAGATTGAGGAAATGATATCCAAGGTGGCTCCAACACCAAGTAGGGTACTTATTTTGGGTGATAACGGCACCGGGAAGGAATTAGTAGCCCGGGCTATACATGCTGCTAGTGGACTACCTAAGGATATGTTTATTGAGGTGAACTGTGCTGCCATTCCGGGCGAGTTGATTGAAAGCGAATTGTTTGGTCACGAAAAGGGAAGTTTTACGGGGGCACAAAAGTTAAAAAAGGGGAAGTTTGAGTTGGCATCCAAGGGAACTTTGTTTTTAGATGAAATTGGTGACATGTCATTGTCGGCCCAAGCGAAGGTATTGCGTGCCTTGCAGGAAGGCGAAATATCGCGTGTGGGTGGAGAAAAAGTAATTAAGGTGGCACCTCGTGTATTAGCGGCAACCAACAAGAATTTAATGGCGGCGATAAAGAGTGGTGAATTCCGAGAGGATTTATACCACCGCATATCAACAATAATAATAAAAGTCCCCAATTTGAACGAAAGGCAGGATGATATTCCGGTATTGGTGGCGTTTTTCAATGAAATCATTTCTAAAGAGCTCGGAATTAAGAAAAAAGACTTTTCTGAAGGAGCAATCAAAGAACTGACTACCATTCATTGGACAGGAAATATTAGGGAACTTCGGAACATGGTAGAAAGGCTTCTAATCCTTTGTGATCAAGAAATATTGGATCAAGATGTGCGGAAATTCGCTAACCCTAAATAGAAATGACTTGAAGTCAGTAGCCAACTCTACCCCGATTAATTCGTATATTTTACCGTCAAACCACACAACCTAAGAAGGAGTCATCCGTCTTAATTTAGACCACAGACCTTAAACCGCTTTATTATTAACGGTTAAAAACTGGCAAAATGAATATGCTTACCGAATTTGTTAACGCCCTTTACGAGCAGTATGGAAATGGACTAATCATTTCGGTTACCTTAGTAGGAATTATTGCCATTGTGGCACAATGGCGCTTGTATTCCAAAGCAGAACTGCCCGGGTTGGCTTGTCTAGTTCCTTTTTGGAATTTTGTCATCTTTTTAAAGATGATCGGAAGGCCGTGGACTCACATGTTCCTTTTCCTAATTCCGGTGTACAACATCTACCTATTATTTAAGATCTACGTCGAGTTATGTAACTCTTTTGGGAAAACAACTCTTTTGGACTACATCTTATGTATTTTATTAAATGGGCTGTACATCTTTAACCTAGGAATGTCTTACGACACCGAGTACAAAGGTCCTGTTTATGGAATCTTCAAAAAAGACTTTTTAGAAAAACTATTTGAAATTAGAAAATCCAACTCCAATTCCAACCCTCAAACTCAGTTTGCTTAGGCAAACAAAAATGTTGTAGCGCAGCTACGACCAACCCCTAAACCAGTGAGAAAGCCCGAAATTTTCGGGCTTTTTTTTTGCATTAGAGTTTAAAAAAACTCTCTATGAGACTTCTTTGAAGACAACAACTGCACTTTTGCCTATAACCTTGGAACCCGTGTTCGGTATGCCATGCGTAAAAAATTGCATATTGCACTTCATTTGGATATTATGCCATGCCGTCGTCCAGGTATTCCATCAACGGGTCTGAGTATTGGTACGACGCCCGAAATTCACAACAATTCCAAAAAACAACAATTGAGGACATTTCATTTCAACAGAACATTGAAATTGTGAATGTATCCTTGGGGATTTGTTACCCGTTTACTCCCCCAATGCGTAAAAACGCTAAAAGTAGATAGGAACTAAGAAAGCATTTTGTTTTAAGGTGATATTTCAACCATAGCCGAAGGCAAAAAAAGCCGGTAGAAAACGAATTCCACCGGCTCTGTACACATCAATGTATTTTCCTAAATATTCAACTTTTCTTCTGCATCCTTCAACGCTTTTTGTATCCCATCTGGGTTTTTACCACCAGCTGTTGCAAAGAAAGCTTGGCCTCCACCGCCCCCTTTGATGTTCTTGGCCAGTTCGCCAACCCATTTTCCGGCATGAAAATCGTGGGAGGTAATAAGCGCATCAGACACACCTACACTAATGGTTGGTTTACCATCCACCACAGAACCAAGTACCACTACCAAATCGGTTTGGGATTTAATCATGGGGAAAACCACATCCTTTATTAATCCTGCCGACTTATTCCATTGCCCAACGTAGGCTTTAAACCCATTACCAATTACTGTGTTTTTCAGCAACTCTGCACTAAAGGACTTTGCCTCTTCGGCTTCCATTGCAGCAAATTTCTTGCTTAAATCTTCGATTTCAGCTTGTAATTGCTCCACGTTTTTTACGGGATCTTTTGCTCCTTTGAACATTTCCTTAATCTCGGAAAGCACCTTATTCTCATTCAATGCCCACTCACGAGCCTTGGCTCCAGACAACGCTTCGATTCTTCGAACTCCAGAAGCAACCGAACCTTCACTCACGATTTTAAACAAACCAATGGATCCGCAAGATTGCACATGGGTTCCTCCGCATAACTCTTTGGAATCACCAAATTGAATCATGCGAACGTGATCTCCATACTTTTCACCAAAAAGAGCCATTGCTCCTTTTTCCTTGGCTTCATCAATGGATATCCCTCTAAACTCTTGAAGCGGGACTTCCTGTAAGATAAGTGCATTAACCTTTTCTTCTATGCGGGTTAATTCTTCTGGATCTACTTTACTGAAATGGCTAAAATCGAAGCGGAGATAATCTGCATTGACCAAAGATCCTTTTTGCTCTACATGTGTTCCCAATTCTGTTCTTAGTACATGGTGTAATAAGTGGGTGGCACTGTGATTACGTGCAGACGACAATCTGTTTTCGGCGTTTACTTTTGCCAGAACAATGTTAGTTTCAGTTGGCGCAAATTCAGGTACAAAAACCATGGGTAGGTTATTTTCCTTGGTGGTATTAAATACCGGAATTACTTTCCCATTCATCTCCAAAGTTCCTTTATCCCCTACTTGCCCTCCCCCTTCTGGGTAAAACGGAGATTGTTCCAAGACTAATTGGAAATAGGATTTCTTTTTTTCCTCTACTTTTCTGTACTGCAGAATTTTGGTTTCTGACATCAGGGAGTCGTACCCACAAAACTGGGGTGCTCCTTGATCCAACACAATCCAATCACCTGCTTTGGACTCAGTTGCCGAACGCGAGCGCTCTTTTTGTTTATTCAGGGCTTTTGTAAACCCTTCCTCATCAATTTCAATCTTATTTTCAGAAGCAATTAGGCGGGTTAAGTCTACTGGGAAACCAAAAGTGTCGTACAATTCGAAAACCACATCTCCTTCCCACTTTTTTGCACCGGTTTCTACCAATACGTTAATCCGGCCCAAACCTTTTTCGAGGGTCCTCAAAAAAGATTCTTCTTCCTCTTTTATTACTCGTTCAATCAGGGTTTTCTGATTATTCAATTCATCAAAATAGTCACCCATTAACGCATTCAAAACAGGAACAAGTTTGTACATAAATGGCTCTGAAATACTTAGGAAGCTGTAACCATAGCGCACTGCTCTTCGCAAGATTCTCCGGATTACGTATCCAGCACCGTTGTTGGACGGTAATTGACCATCTGCAATAGCAAAAGAAACCGCTCTTAGGTGATCCGCAATAACCCGGAAAGAAATCCGAGTTTGCTCGTCTGTATTAAAATCGACCGGTGTGAAGTCTTGAATCTTTTTTATTAGTGTATCGAACAAGTTGGCTTCGTAGTTGGACCTTTTATGTTCCAACACGGCACAAAGTCGCTCCATTCCCATCCCTGTGTCCACGTGTTTTGCTGGCAAGTTTTCCAAAGAGCTGTCTGCTTTTCTGTTAAACTCCATGAAAACTAGGTTCCACACCTCAATAACTTGGGGATGGTCCATGTTCACCAAAGAAGCTCCTGAAACCGCCTTTTTTTCTTCCTCGGAACGGATGTCTACGTGAATTTCTGAACAGGGTCCACACGGTCCCATGTCGCCCATTTCCCAAAAGTTATCCTTTTTGTTTCCGGGTAAAATACGGTCCTGGTTTACCCAATTTTCCCACAATTTCTTCGCTTCGGAATCTGGCTCTAATCCCTCGGACTTATCTCCTTCGAAATAGGTGACGTACAGTGATTCTTTATCTATTTTGTATACCTCGGTCAATAATTCCCAAGCCCAATTAATGGCATCTACTTTAAAATAATCACCAAAAGACCAATTTCCAAGCATTTCGAACATGGTATGGTGATAGGTATCCACTCCCACTTCTTCCAAGTCATTGTGTTTTCCGCTCACGCGTAAGCACTTTTGGGAGTTTGCCACTCGGGTATGCTTTGGGTCCTTAATTCCCAGAAAAATGTCTTTAAACTGATTCATACCAGCGTTTACAAACATTAGGGTCGGATCGTCCTTTACAACCATAGGCGCCGATTTACCAGCAATATGACCTTTCGATTCAAAGAAATTGAGAAAGGTTTCACGGACTATTTTTGAGGACCAACTATTCATTTAACCGTTTTTTTGTGCTATCCTTGGATAATTAAGTAATTCGGCGCAAATTTAATTTAATTTTGCTGCTAGAAGCTTGTAAAAAAATGTCGAAACATAAGTACGTATATAACGCCAACACACTCAACTATGAGAAGATTAATCCTTCAACGACGGATCATATCAAGCGTATTGCGTCTTTTCTTGTTACAGGGCTTGTGTTTGCGAGCATTATCATTTTTATAGCCTACACTTTTTTTGACTCTCCGAAGGAAATTGCTCTCAAACGGGAAATCAAACAACTTCAGATTCAATTTAACCTGATTAACAAGCAGTTAGGTATTATTGAAGATGTATTGGATGATGTTCAGAACAGGGATGATAATATTTACAGAACTATTTTTGAGGCTGAACCAATAACTAAGAACATTCGTCAAAGCGGAATTGGAGGAATCAACCGGTACCGCGATTTGGAAGGATTTGAGTACACTACTTTAGCTGTTGAGACCAGAAATAGGTTGGATCAGGTATCGAAGCAGTTGTATGTGCAGAGCAGATCTTTTGACGAAGTAATTTCGATGGCGAAGCAAAAGGAGATGTATTTGGCATCGATTCCTGCAATTCAGCCCATTTCTAACATGGACTTAACCCGTATGGCAAGTGGTTTTGGATATCGGATACACCCGATTTACAAAACCCGTAAAATGCACTATGGTATGGACTTTACCGCACCAACAGGAACCCCAATTTATGCCACAGGAGACGGTGTAGTATCTCAATTAAAAAGCAGTAAGCGAGGATATGGGAACAAGATTATTCTGACCCACAACTTTGGATACAAGACTTTGTATGCCCACATGAGTAAGTTTAATGTGAAAAAAGGGCAAAAGGTGAAACGGGGAGATATTATTGGTTTTGTTGGTAGTACAGGAACATCCACTGCTCCTCACCTCCACTATGAGGTACTCAAGGATGATAAAAAGATCAATCCAATCAACTTTTTCTTCAATGACTTAAGTCCGGACGAGTTTGATAGAATGATTGAAATTAGTGCGAACCAAAATCAAAGTTTCGACTAATGGGTGTGGCTCTCCGTGAAGGGCGCATGTTTTACTCCATAAAAGAGGTGAGTGAACATTTTGACTTAAATCAAAGCACCTTGCGCTTTTGGGAGAAGGAATTCCCGCAATTGCATCCCAAGAAAAACACTTCTGGCCGCCGCAAGTACACCCCTGAGGATGTACAGATAATAGGCAAAATCATTTACTTAGTTCGAAAACGAGGATATACCCTTAGTGGAGCAAAAGACTTGTTAGATAAGCGTGTGGACAATGAAGACCATCAACGCTTAGAAGTAGCTCAAAAGTTGGAAGAGATTCGTGCTTTTTTATTGGAATTAAAGGATCACCTTTAAACTTCAGGAAGGGTTAGAATAAATTCACTTCCCTTTCCAAACTCAGATTTCACTTCAATTTTACCTTTGTTTTTGATGACAAAATCATGACACAAAATCAGGCCTAATACTGTACCCTTCTCCTTTTCTGTACCATCGCTCGACCTTGTTATCCCCAATTGAAATAAGCCCTCTTTCAACTTTTTGGACATCCCTACACCATTCTCTTTTATCGCAATTCAATACACTTCTTTTGTTCGCTAACTATTAATTCTACCACGCCTTTCCGGGGTGTAAACTTCAGTGCATTGGCAAGGATATTCCTTAGGGTGGTTTGTCGTATGTCATTGTCAGCAAGTAAATAACCTTCCGCTTCTACTTTTTTCACCAAGGAGACTTCCTTGGATTTAAATTCTTCTTCCACAAATGCCATACTCTCATTCAAAACTTCCGCAACGGAAAGTGGTTGAGGATTAAAACTCAGAAGTTTGGATTGCGACATCGCCCAAGTTAGGAGATTGTCTAGAAGGCGTTTTGTGTTTTCGGCTGATTTATGGGCCGACTTTAATATTTATTTTCTCTTCTCCTCGGTAAACATGTCGTAATTCGAATCCAACATTTCCAGCACTCCCGCAATTCCGTTAAGTGGGCTTTTTAAATCATGGGCTACAATGGAGCATAAGAGGTCTTTGGTAGAATTAAGCTCCTTTAACCAAGCTGGCGGATTTATGATTAATTCGGTGGCGATTTAGATAACAGCCAGTAAAATTACTGCACTAATAAAACGCCCCAGCCAGGTGAAAATGGCAATTAGTTTTAAGGGGATTTCGTTTATAATAGGTTCTACACCAAATTCCCAAACGCTGCCTGGGACAGCTACCTCCATCAATAAGATGTTCGGGTTACTGAAAAAACTTAGGGATCCAAAAACCGGGTAATCTTCCTGATGTTCGCTCCGAATTGCGAGCTTATATCCCAAATCATTCACCTTATCTTCTCTAAAAACGATGCCTATTAGCCCCGATCCAAATCCACGACCGGTGTTGAAAGCAAGCCCCAATAAGAGTCATTCACGTGCACGGGAAACCGGTATATAAGAGCCCTTCCGCCTTGCACCAGATTTACGGGCCGACCAACAGTCCTTCACCCGAATCAATTACCTTTTTTACGCCAGGCCACTGTTCTGAGTTGGATCTGTAATCTAACCCTTTGGCTTTTTCGTTTCCCTCTAGGGGCACAACAAATTCAATTTTGGTTCCAATAGCTACACCTAAGTTTCGGATGTTCGTGGATTTATTGTGAAGTTCATGCAGAATGGCATTCATTTCAGCATCATCCTATTGACCATTTCTAACCTTTATGTAGGCATGCAATCCGGATGAAATAAAAATAAGTTCATTGATTTCCCGGTCAAAACGGGCGGATATTTCGCTGACATCAGAAAAAGCAGCTAATTCAGCTTCTTTTTCCGCGTCTTTCTTTTTAAAATACACTCTGGTTTCGAATAAACCAAGAAACACCAAGCCGCAAGAAAAAGCGACTAGCCAACTTGCCAACTGAAGGGGTTTCCGTTAATTCATTATGACTTAATTACTTACTGTTCCGTGGGCCTCAAAGTAAAATAGTGAGATCTTATTTATACATAGTAATTCACGGATTTCTAAGGTGCAATTAATAGATTGCCTTTCCTTTTAGCAGGTAATTGCTAACGTAATCGTT
>JBLHJD010000106.1:0-8480 GCA_047618705.1 Luteibaculaceae bacterium | reverse complement strand
TGTTGGTTAACCTGGAAAAAAGCAAAGATTCATCATCGAAATACCGCGCGTTAAATTCGTTCTTGGGGGTGTTTAAATCCAGGTTGTTTTTTGGTTTTTCATTACCAATCCCCCTCTGGTGCATGGCATATTCCACCGAGGTTACCTCTTGTTTTAAACGATTGCACAATGCACAATCAGGGTCATTGAAAAATTCTTGGGCATTAACAAACACCGATTTGGCTAAGGCGTACTGCCCAGCCTGCTTGTACATTTGGCCCATCCTTAACAAGGCAAGGGGATATTCTTGCAGGGTGTCTGCCCTGAATAAGCGGTGGTAGGCTCCAGCAGCTTTGTCGTATTGCGAGGTTCCTTTTAAAGCCTCGGCGTAGGTGTAGAGTGCGTTTTTTGGAAGCGGGTCTTTTTCGCTTCTATTGTCAAAATAGGCCTCAAAGGCAGTAACTGCCGCATAGTATTTCCCTGCTTCGAATTGCTCAAAACCTTTATCCAAGTATTTTTTTTGTGCTTGGACACCACAACAGAAAGAAGTTAAAAGAACAAAAAGGAGTAAACGCATACTTAAATAAAAGAAGGACAAAATTTGGGATCGGTGATTTTTCGCCGGGGAGTAAAAATATAAATTAATGTTATCTCATGGGCTCCGTAGCCATTACTACTCTTGGTTAAATCGGACCGATTTAAATCAAAGGAATACATTCCTTGCATTACTCGGGACCCAATTCCGACAGCAGGGATAAATGCATCGTTAATTCTGCTACCGAGGGCGAGGATGGGGAATAGACGAGAATTTAAGCCGGGCCACTTAACAATGGCCTGGACGAGCATTTTTTCGTGCTTTTGCTGCTTACTCAGTAGCGTGTAGATTTCAAAAACAGAGGTCTGACCTACGCTCCTAAATCCAAATTGAAATTCCATGAGCATACCCAAAGAATTGATACCAGATTCATAAAAGGAATATTTTGGGTTGTTCAGGTTTTTAAAACTAGCTCCAAGGACAATACTTTTGGTATTCCGCTCCAACAAAATTCCGATACCAGAGCCAATTAATATCTGGGGTAAATCTGGATTTGCTCCATTTTCTAGATTAGGAAGCTGTCCATTAAATCCGTTGTTATATTGGTTGTTGAATTGGAATTTATCGATGTCGTAATTGATGGATTTGTACCCGGCTTGTAAACCAAAGAACAGGGCTGAGTTTTTCTGATGGTTTAGAAATAAAAATTTTGAAACGCGGAAATCATAAGTCCGTTGGGTGTAGTTCCCATCTCCGGCAACATCGTTGGTGAAACCAATTCCAATATTAAATAGAGCTTCCTTTTGTCCCACTTTTGCTTCGGCAAAAAACAATTGTGTGAGGTAAGGAACCGTTACAGAGTTCCATTGCGTTCGGTTGGCAGCCGTTAGTTTAGCTGTATTTTTAATTCCATTGGTAAAAGCGGGGTTAACTAAGGATGGTAAATTGAATTGCTGCGAAAAGTGCACATCCTGGGCTTTCACCTCCGTTTGGAAGCAACTTAGAATACATGCTATGTAGGCCCACTTTTTCATTAGCGCAGTACGGTAATGTTTCCTTTCTGAATAAACTGTTCGCCATCATCGCATTTAACGACAATTTGGTACACAAATACCCCGGGATCCACCAACTTAGCATTGAAATTTCCGTCCCACCCAATTTCAGGATCAAAACTGCGGAACACTTCTTTTCCCCAGCGATCAAAAATTTGCCAGTCCATTTCGGTAATGAAATTCCCCGCTACAAAGGCAATGTCATTTTGACCATCTCCATTTGGACTAAATGCCGTTGGAACAAATAAGTTGGGCGGACCACAAATTATTTCTTTGGCTTTGGTAGCTCCAATAACGAATGTTTCACACCCCCCCTCGTTGATGATAACGGTATAGCTAAACCAGGAGGTGTCCGTAAGAATTACGGTAACTAAATCCCCTGTATTCGGGTAAAAATACTCAGGTGGGGACCAGTTATAACTGTAGTTACCGGCAGGTGTTACTTGGATTTCGAATTCGTAACCTACAGATGGTGGTCGCTCTGACTGGTGTAAGGTAAAGTCTGCTTCTCGGAGTAAGGACCGTTGAATTTCGATGGAATCTCGAAATTGGCACCCGCCTGGAGTTGTGACATTTACCTTGTACCAATCGTTAAATTCCACTTTTACGAAAACTTTCGGGTTAGTTAATGGGCTTATGATATTCGGGTGAAAGTCCCATTGGTATTGGAAGCTGGGAAAATTTTCCAAAGGCATAATTTCCACGGTATCATTTTTACAGACAATTTGCTCGGCAGAAAGCTGGTGACTACGAACAGGGACAATAACCTTAACTGTATCTGTTCGGGTGCAGTTTCCTTTTGAAACTTCGATAATAAAATTGGCCACCGAATCTACCGTCACAAAAATACTGCTGTCAGAAAACCCAAAGTTGATAGGGTCGGAGTCTTTGGTTTCCCGGTACCAAGTAAACCGGTCAGCAAAGCCTTCCGAATCCGCAATCAATTCTACGGGAGATTCGGGGTCACAATGGATTATTTGGGACGGTATTAGGGGCGGGAAATTGGATAATATAGGGTAGGATGTAGTGTCGATACACGTTCCTGTTTCAATAATAAGCAGGTAGGTCCGGTTGCTATCTGCAATAATGGTGGTGATCGGCGAATTGGGGGCATTAATTGTTGAGATGGCTGGTTCCCAGCGGTAAGTTACTGAACCAACCAAGGGTAAATCTCTACCGATGGTAAATTCATCTCCGGCACAAACAAGTTGGGGAGCAATACTGGTATTACCACCAGCTAAAATGTGTATCGTTCTTTTAATACTATCGACCCCGTTGCAGGTACCTGCATTTTCAGAATGGAGGGTAATGGTATAATCTCCGGGGGAAGGATAAAAAATGCTGGGTGAGTATTGGGAGGAGGTGGTTCCATTTCCGAAATCCCAAAAGAACGACTGTCCTCCACTCGTGTAGTTTCGAGGAACAACAGGGGTTTGAATGCACTGAATGGGGTCAAGTTCAAAATCTACAATCACCATAGGTAACTCAAAATCAAACTTAAATACAGCACTATTACATTCAGTAGCTGCACTTCCTTTACTCGTTGCAAAAGCATCTGGTGGGAAAATGGGGAAAGTGCTATTCGCTGGAGGTATTCCGCATTCTGCACAAACGATTTGGTATAAAACACCCTTTGGATCCAATCGGTTTGTTCCCCCATCCACATGCTCTCCTTCGCGTGTTCCGGGTGTATGATCTCCGCCAAAATAAGTTCCAAATGAAATTTCATCAGCGTCACCATTGGTGGCAAACAAATAAAAGTCACTTCCATCTGTTACCGATTTTACCGCATCTGGAGTTACTGGATAATTAGCCACCGTTCCATGGCTATAAGCCGAGGACCCCCCCAGAATATTTATTCCACCACCCCAGCCACCCAAATAGACATTATAACACAAATCTACCAATAAGGCGGTAGGTGAAAGTTGTAAATGTGGCTCGCCATCCCCCAAGGTAAAAGACCAATCAATGGAACGTAATTCGGGGTCGAATTTGGTGACAAATAAACTTCCCCGTTCTTCTTTGTCGTTTAGGTCACAACCTTGGTTAAATTTATTCTGATTAAAACTCAAGGTTTGCCCCGCCAAATAAACGTTTCCGACCTTATCCAGTTCCACAAAATAAGCTTGGTCATACTCTGGGCCACCTAAATACGTTCCAAATTCAAGAGTTTCTAGGTTCTGGTCGAGCACAGCAACATAAGCGTCTACACTACCTCCAGGGCTAATTACTCGCTGATAACGGCCTGTTGCAAATGGGAAAATATCCGGAGAATCGGTACCACCAGCAATAAAAACTTTTCCTGCTTCGTCTGTTTCCAATGAGAATACCGTGTTTTTCTCACTACCCGAAAAGTAAGTGCTGGTTAAAAGGGAAGAAAAGTCTTGCGAGATTTTAAATACTACTCCTACCAAGGATCCAACCCCTACTGTTGCTGAAGGTTGGTATGCATTGGAGGTGGTTGGGAAATCTCCCGAGGCCACCGTGGAACCAATAATGAGGTTACCATAAGGGTCAAAATCAATTTCACCCCTATAATTATCGGCATAATTTGCTGCAAAATTACTTCTAAAAAATACTCCATCATGGGCGCTTCCTCCCAAATAAGTGGCTCCAACAAGCTGGTCTCCAGCTGAACTTAAGCCAAAAATGAAAAAATCGACCCCAAAATCATACCTAAACCCAGAACCCCCAACCGCTAATCCTCCGGATGGAACTAGGTTGGGTTGAATCGCATCTGCGGAAACAGGGCAATCCGTGGAACCAGTAGTTCCCAAACAAAACATTTCGCCTTGGGCATTACAAACTAAACTATGCGGTGCTTCGCCACTATTCCCACCAATAAACGTAGAGTAAATAATATCCTTCCCGGTAGTATCGTATTTAGTGATGGCAATATCTACGTTTCCATTTGCGGTGGTCGTATTGTAGCTATCATCAAATGGGTTTTTTAAGGGGTAATTGGGTCCAAAAACAGTGCTTCCCGCGTATAGGAAACCGGCCGTGTCATAACTTGCAGTATACCCAAAGTTGTTGGAAACACTCCCCGAAAAAGTGGAAAACTTGAGCTCAGGATCTATCCAATGGCAGGTTTCATTTCCCACTTCCTTAAACCGAAACCACCCGTTTTCTTGGGTATATGAACAGGAAAAAGGGGTGATGTCATCCTGGGATTCCCAGGTGAAGGCACCTGGAATACGTTCTTTCCAGCTGAATTTACCATGCCTAAAAAACATCCCGTCTTCTTCAATAATCGGATCCGCAATTCCTTGGTATTTCCACTGTAGCTGATTGATGGCGCCAGGAATGGTTTCTACCCAATCTGTTTTAAATTGACCTTGGTTTAAACTCAAATACAAATCAACGCCTTCCACATACTCTTGCAGGAATAATTTGTCGAATGTATGGACGTTCCTAGCCCATTTTGTGGAATCATTTCCTAGAAAGAAGTTGGATTTATAGGGCTTTTTTCCTCGAGCTTCAATGCTAGATATTTTGCTGTTCCGAAATTCTTGCGAAAAATGAATTTGGAGTGGAAGCGACTCACTGCTGTGGTTATGCCCCTCAATTATCTGAAAAACCAATCCTTGCTCAGCAATAAAAACAAACCCACCTTTTATTGCACCTACATAATGTACGTCGGAAGGCCATTGCCCTTTGTTTTCGTAAAAACCACTTTGGTATTGTCCCTGCATCGAAGTACATAGGAACAGTAAAGCAGAAAAGAGGAAATAGGTCCCTTTTGACATAGTCGAAATATACGTTTTTCCTATATAAATAGGGACTTCAGGTCCCATTCGCTGGAAAGCAGTAGGCCCCGCTTATAAAGTAAACGGAGAAATTTTATTTATAAAGCCTTATTTTGGCATTAAAATAAAAATCAGATGTTTAAAAAAGTCCTGTTGGTGGTTATGACCACCGTTTTTATTCACGGTATTTCTTGTGCAAAAGAAGGAATGTGGATTCCTTCTTTGCTGAAAAAGTTGAACGAACCAGAGATGAAAGACCTCGGTTTTAAACTGAGCGCAGAGGACCTGTATTCCATTAATAAAGGAAGTATTAAAGATGCCATTGTGCATTTTGGAGGCGGTTGTACCGCAGAAATGATCTCGGATCAAGGACTTATTCTAACCAACCACCACTGTGGGTATGGCCAAATTCAAAGCCATTCTTCTTTGGCCAATGATTACCTGAAAAATGGATTTTGGGCCAACTCTTTAACGGACGAATTGAGCAATCCTGGCCTTTTTGCCACCTTCATTAAACGCATTGAAAATGTTACGGAAGGAATGAACAATGGGCTTACCGATGCAATGCTCACGGAAGAAGTTCAAGCACAACAATTGGAAAATTCGAAAGGATTAAAGGAGAAATACGAGGAAAATGGACGGTATAAGGCCATTATTAAGCCGTATTACTACGGAAATGAATATTACCTAATTCTTACGCAAACTTTTGACGATGTACGTTTGGTAGGAGCACCACCAAGCAGTGTAGGTAAATTTGGTGGAGATACAGACAACTGGATGTGGCCTCGCCATACCGGAGACTTTAGCATGTTCCGTATTTATGCCGACAAAGAAAACAAACCGGCAAAATATGCCTTGGATAACGTTCCGTTTACACCAGAGTATTCCTTGCCTATTAACATTAACGGAGTTAGAGAAGGTGATTTTACCTTGATTTATGGTTTCCCTGGAAGCACGGAACAGTACCTAACATCAGACGCAGTAGACTTTATTCAGAACCAATTAAATCCAATGCGGATCGACATGCGGGCTACCTCTTTAAATGTGATGGACAAAGCTATGCGGTCCAGTGATTTAAACCGGATCCAATATGCGGCCAAACAAAGTCGGATTTCTAATGCATACAAAAAGTGGATTGGACAGAACAAAGGCTTGCGGAAACTGAAGGCGGTTAAAGTAAAGGAAGGAAGAGAGAAAGAATTTGAGCAAAAGGTGTTGGCCAATGAAGATTGGAACCAAGAATACGGTGGAATTTTAACCCAACTAAAAAACAACCAAGCAGAGTATGAGCAGTTCTTTTTTGATCGCTGGTTGTTCATTGAGTTTGTGTATTACGGACCAGAATTGTTCCGTTTTTCCAACTCCTTTGAGAAGTTGGTCTCCGAATACAAGAAATCGGGAAGCAGCAAAGAGTTACGGGAAGCTGGAATAAAAATGACGGCTGCTGCTGAACGTTTTTATAAGGATTTTGACGCGGAAGTAGACCGGGACATTTTTGCTGCAATGGTGAAAAAATATTTGGAATATGCTGGAGATAACGTTCCAAAGAAATTTGAACTGATCGACAAGTGGTTCAAGGGAGATATTGACGCCTTTGCGAATAAAATTTACGATTGGTCCATTTTTACCGATAAGGACAGGTTTATGTCGATGCTAGAAAATATGAACTCCACCAACGTAAACAGAATCAAACGTGACCCTATGTTTATTCTAATGCGCGATTTGTTCAGCGATTACAACAACAGGATTGCAGAGGGGTACAAAAACACCCAAACTACCCGGAACGACCTATATAAAAACTACATGTCGGGCTTGCGGACTGTTTTTACGGACGGACGTTTTTGGCCAGATGCCAACTCTACCTTGCGTGTAACCTATGGTAAGGCCGAAGGATCTGTACCAAGAGATGGGGTTATTTTTGATTACCACACTACAGCTGAAGGAATTTTGGCGAAGTACAAACCCAACGATTACGATTTCGATTTACCAGAGCGTTTAATTGATTTGTTGGAAGCCAAGGATTACGGCCAGTATGAAGATGCCGATGGTTCCCTGCATGTTTGTTTTACCGCGTCCAACCACACTTCAGGTGGAAACTCAGGAAGCCCGGTGATTAATGGAAATGGAGAGTTAATTGGACTTAACTTCGACCGAACTTGGGAATCGACCATGAGTGATATTATGTTTGATCCGGAGCGGTGTAGAAATATTGCGGTTGACATCAGATACGTGTTGTTCATTGTGGACAAATACGCGGGTGCTGATCGCCTTATTGATGAAATGAATTTAGTAGGGAAAACAGTGCAAAAAAGCAACAAAAATGTGGCTAGAGAAAGAACAAGCACTAGAAAGGGAGTTTAAGTTTTCCACCTTTGTGGAAGCTTTTTCGTTCATGACTTCGGTGGCTTTGCAGGCCGAAAAAATGAACCACCATCCCGAATGGACCAATGTGTATAACCGGGTGCGAATCCGATTGTCGACACACGATGCTGGAAATAGCATTACGGAAAAAGATAGGAAGTTGGCCAAGCTAATTGACCAGATTTATACGATCGAATAAAAACAAAAAAGCCAAACTGAATCTGATTTCAGTTTGGCTTTTTTGTTAATCCATATCTAAAGCGTCAGGCTTGTGTTTTACGTCGCCATCTCGTGTCCCCCTTTTGTAAATGACGAGGCCATTCAAGAAATTCCGTAGAATTTGATCTTGGAGTTCTACATACTTCGGGTGGGTCTCACTCCGAAAGAAAGAACCAATTTCACTTTTGGTGATTTTAAAATCCACCAACTTAAGGATGTCCACAATTTGATCATCGCGGAGCTGTAAAGCAACCCTTAGTTTTTTTATTATATCGTTGTTAGTTAGTGCCATATTGTTATTAGTGATTAAAAACAGGGGTTAAATCTTTTCCCCGTCCATGTTTTTTTGCATCTTGTTTCCAAGATCTCCGAAATTTAGGGAATTGCATCCAAATTTGGGGGTTTCCAGAACCTAATACCGCAAATATGAAATTGAAACACGTCTTCTTTACCATCTGCATGTCCATTTTTGGCTTTTCCAGCTTCGGTCAAGTCGATTCCATTAAACTAGACTCCAAGGTTACCGATGTCAAGGTGTTTTTTTCTGGGGCACAAGTTTTTAGAAGCGCCCAATTAAATCTACAA